>QNXT01000218.1 GCA_003973505.1 Bacteroidota bacterium | reverse complement strand
TGACTCCGAACCAAAGCTTCCTCATATATATTAACAATGGTAACCAAAAGAAAGAAAATCTGCGAATCCAGTTCTTCACCCAAATCATCAAATTCATCTTCCGTCCCGAATAAATCATCGTAGAAGAAGCTTAGTAAGGCCTTTTGTGGATGTGCTTTTATCCAAGAAATCATGGTTTCTTCTAGTTTTTCTTCATCCACATCAATCAATGCTGAAAGCTCCTTTTCATCACGTTCTTCTATCTCATCAATTATGGAATTATCAATTTTAGGAAAAGCTCTAAAACGAGTATTATAGGCACGATGAATTAAAGTGTAATAAAACACATATTTGTTAAAATACTCTTCTTCATCCTCAAAAATATCACCCATAGCCATCACATAGCCCACCATAATTGGCTGCTCTTTCGAAATACGCTTCAAGTATTTATTGAAGTCGCCCTCAGCCATATCGGTGAGTTTTTCTTCGGCTCGTTTTATAAATTCCTCGTTTATCATTGTAGTTTTTTTAGAGTGAGCTTATTTTTCAATACGAATACGTGCATCCACAGCCACTACCTTTTCAGCAGTACCTAAAAGTGGATTCAAATCCATTTCCACAATCTCAGGTGCATAATAGGTCAATGCCGAAAGTCGGACAATGATATCTGCGTAGATATCTTCATTAATTCCAGCCTGACCACGAACGCCTTGAATAATCTTATAACTTTTTAATTTTTGTATCATTCGATGTGCTTCATCCAAATCAATTGGCGAAAGCGAGCTGGAAACATCTTTAAGCACTTCGATAAAAATCCCTCCCATTCCTGCTAGAATTAAATGCCCGAAAGTATCTTCATATTTTGCTCCGGCAAACAATTCTGTACCACTCAACATAGGTTGCATCAAAATAGCAGTAGTATCTTTTATTTGAATCATACGTTCAAATTCTGCAACAACTGTTGCTTCATCTTTTACATTCAATACCACTCCGCCCACATCGGATTTATGCACGGGTCCAACTACTTTCATTACCAAAGGATAGCCCAATTCTAAAGCGGCTTTCACAGCTTCATCAGCTGAAGTTACGGTTGCCTCACCGGCACGTGGAATAGCCACGGCATCCAATAAGCCTTGAATATCTTCAGGAGCTAAATATCCATTATTTGCTTTATCAATGATACTTCTGATTTTCTCTTTATCCACCTCCGGAAAATTAGGCTCGGCAGGAGCGGGAGGGAGGGTGTAGAAAATCTTACTCAATGCCTGACCTAAGTTTACTTCATCAGGGAAGTTTACCCGACCTTTAGCCAAAAAGTGACGAATCTCTTCTTCGGCTGTTATTACGGAAGGTAAAACTGGGAAGATAGGCTTCTTGGATGTTTTCATTTTCTCGTCGAGTAAATCGTAAACATCAAAAATACGTACCAAACCAGGTGTTCCAAAAATCACTACCATGCCATCAATCTCAGGCATTTTTTGATCTACATAATCGATAATGTCACCCAATTGCTCTGCGGTACCTGTTGCCAAAAAGTCAATGGGATTAGCCACAGATGAACCAGGATAAAGTTTGGTCAAAAGCTCATCAGCCACAGGGCCTTCAATATGAGGAACATTCAATTTGCCTTTACTCAAAGCATCGGTAAGCATAACTGCCGGACCTCCTGCATGGGTAATAATGGCAATATTTTTTCCTTGCAATTTTGGATGCATAAATACAGCTGCTACGGTCATCAGTTCTTCACGACCTTTACAACGTACAATTCCCGCTTTGCGGAATAATGCATCCACTGCTAAATCCGAATTGGCTAAAGCACCTGTATGCGAACTTGCAGCACGACTTCCTGCCTCAGAAGCACCCGCTTTAATAGCCGCAATACGACAGCCCTTACGAATTAAGGATGACGCATGTTTTAACAATTTCTCTGGTTTTGCAACCGTTTCAATATAAATCAACTTTACCTTGGAACTGGTCTCAGGGTCAAAGGTTTCGTCTAAATGTTCCAATACTTCTTCCACACCCATTTGAGCAGAGTTACCTACGGCAAAAACAGAGGAGAAAGTTAATCCCATTGGTATTCCCGACTCCAAAATAAAACAAGCCGTAGCACCTGAACCACTGATAAAGTCAATTCCATCAGGGGTCAATTTCGGAATGGGATGGGTAAATATACTATGATGATTTGGCGTTAATATTCCCGTACAGTTCGGTCCAATTAAAGCGCCATCCACATCGTTAATCATTTTTACAATTTGATCTTCGAGCTCTTTTCCTTCAGCACTTTCTTCGCTATAACCTGCTGAAATGATAATAAATGCCTTGGTGCCTTTTTCTTTGGTTAAAGTTTCCACAACAGCAGGTGTGTATTTTGCGGCAATGGCAATGACAGCCAAATCAACTTGTGGAAGTGCTTCCACGCTATTATAACTTGGAATACCTTGAACCTCCGATTCTTTCAGATTCATTACATAAAGATCGCCTTGATAGCCACCATCAATAATGTTTTTTAAAATTTTGCCACCTGGCTTAAAGGTATTATTCGATCCGCCGATTACGACGATGCTTTTTGGATTTAATAGTTGCTCGTTAATCATGATAATAAAAATTCAAAATGTAAACAATTGTTAATTAGTGTCAAAGGAATATGACAAGAGGTATGAACGAGAGATTGCGAAAGTAAGAAAATTTGATGTATTTGCCAAAAACTATAAAATTGGGTTGTAGATTTGCTCTACACTGCAACTCCCCAAATCGCTTTACTAAATAATTTATACCGTTCACCCTAGTTTTTCTACCACTCACCCAAAACCGTTTTTTTATACCAATGTAATACTGCACATTTGTAGCAAAATAAGTTAAGAAGAGAGTATTTATATCACTAAAATCAATTAAAAATGAAACAGTTTTTTACAAATGTTGAATGGCAATTTCAGTCAGAAAGAGCATTCTTAGGGATTGCCATAGTAATTATGTTTTTTGGAATAGGAACTTCCTATGCCAATAATATACAAGTTAGTAATGTATCTGTTCGAGGACAGAATACTACAGATCATTATACTATGATTAAGTTTGACTTGAGTTGGGATAACTCATGGAGGGTT
>QNXT01000211.1 GCA_003973505.1 Bacteroidota bacterium | reverse complement strand
CAAAAATGTACTATTTGTCAATGTTCGCAACAATAGGTACAGCAAACTCAATTTGTAATTCGTCTTTGATATCAAGTATCGTTTTTATTAAGTCATGCTTGGCTTTCATTTCTTTATTCCAATCGCTTACCTCAAAAAATGTATATATTAGAACCTCAGTTCCATACATGGTAAAATCAGACATATAAACCATATAGAAATCTTTTCGTGTTTCGGGATGCTTACCAATGGCTTCACTTATTTTATTGGTAAATAGTTCAATTTTATCACTCGGAGTGTTATACTTGATAATCAGTTTGGTTTTATAGCGGCGATAAATTCTTCGGCCTAAATTATCAATATTATTATCCGACAAAAGACTGTTAGGAACCGTAACTAAGGAGTTGTGAAAGGTCCTTATTTTGGTGGAACGTAATCCTATTTCTTCAACGGTTCCACTAACTTCACCATTATCAATCCAGTCGCCAACCCGAAATGATTTATCCGCAAAAATCATCAAGGAGCCAAGGAAATTCTTTACGGTTTCTTGAGCACCAAATGCCAGAGCAAAACCTCCAATGGATAAACCTGCTAAGAAATTGATTAAGTTAAAATCGAGCAGTTTGATAATATACAAAAGACTTACTGTAAATATGATGGCTTTTGCAATTAAACTGGTAAAAATAACGATGCCAAAGCGGCTATCGTGTTGATGTCCTTGTGTGAAAAAGATTTTTAAGCCATTTACAATGTATAATGCCAAAAGTGTGTTTGTGAAAATAATAAGCAGACTAATGGTTTTGATGAAGATATAATTGTATTGAATGGTAAGCCCTACTGCTGGAGCATAATTTCGAATGATGGAAAACAGTATGGAAAACGTTATAGCAGAGAATAACTGATAGAAATTCAGTTGATAAGGACTACCTCGCATCATTAGTTTAAATACTCGCTTAACAACTAGTTTGTTAATGAGAAATAATAGGACAATTAGCCCAATGAAATAAAGTAGCATATACAATTGCCATAGTTTAAGCGCTTTCCAAATAACGGTATTGCTTTTTACTCCGGCCCAACGTTTAAATTTATCTGAAAACTTAAAAACATCTTCTGCCTCACCATCATACATATCTTGATGTACACTCCGTATAAGCTTTGATGTAGCCCTTGAATAGAGCCAATCATCTCCAATTTTCTCCAGATATAATTCCGGATAAATGGGGTTGGGGTGATATATGGCAGCGCCATTGCTATCCACGTAATTGGTGTCATTTGAAAGTTCTTCAATGTCGAAAACCTGTGTACCAGTACCCAAATAAACTTGCTTAAGCATTAGGGCAAGTTCTTCGGCATTTGCAGTATCTTCCGGAGCAAAATTGATGGTTTTGCTTGCCAATTCAGGATCAAAAAATGAATCGCTTAAAAAAATGAGGTGGCTTTTTATGGTGTTGGCCGGAGTGGCTAAACTAAATTGTACACCTGTCGAATCCTCATTTATAATCTCATCTAATATTTTATTTTTTGCGTTTATCTTTTTCTTCCGATTGTTTTTTATTCCTAAAACATACTTGCTGTAGAGGTTTGGAATAGCTTTAATGGTTTCTGGAGAATACACCCATTTGCGATTAACTCGCACAAGATATAATGAGGGTTCATTTGGAAAAAATTGATATTTATCCTTTTCAATAATTCCTTTTCTACGATCAGGAATATCCTCAAGTTTAATCCCCATTTTTTTGAGAATGCTTTTTAATTTTATTACACGCAATTCTTTCGCTTTGGTGTTTAAATCGGATTTGCCTAAAACATAAGTTGCTAATTTGGGGTTATAGTGGTCTTTTTCTAAAAAATAGAAGTGACTCTTCACCGTCTTATAGGGAGTAGAATTGGAAAATTCCCATTGTTCTTGAGCTTGAACTCCTAGAATAATAAATAATAGACTAAGAAACAGTAATTTTTTTATCATGATGTGTATTTATTAATTCTTTGAGTTCAGATATTTACCGATAATAAAAGCAATAATTATGGTGAGGTATAATTGACCAATAAGTCCAAATAAAATTGCTGTACTTCGGGCTATTTGAACTACGGGAGATATATCACCATATCCAATAGTTGTAAAAGTTATATAGCTGTAATAGATAATGTCGCCTAATGTGGGCGTATCGTTAATGAATCCAATCGCTCCCGGTTTGATGGAAATGATAAGTACATTTATTAAAGTAAAAATGATGCCGATGAGTAGGTAGCCGATAATGGTTTCGATAATTAATTGTGCATCTACGATTTTTGACTTAATAACCTGTTCCACCATCTTGTATATAGCTATGCTGAAAACAATTAAAGAGAATATAAAAGATATATATTTAATAAAATTAATTCCTTGTGCCTCAGCAACGAGTGCAATCCATTGTAATATAACGGCAAATGCAATGATATAAAACATCCATTTAGACCGAAACTCGACTATGGAACCTACAGATAATAGCATAACCGTATAGGATAAGGTGACTAAATATTCTTTCATTGCACCTTTCTCGAAAAGAGGAAATACGAATACAAATAGTATAATTCCCAACAAAAGTATTGTGTGTTTTGGGACTCTTGAAATCGATGCTATAATCTTGTTTATCATAGAGCAAATTTAGTTTATTTTTTTTAGTAATTATGGCTAAGTTCTATTCCTCACCACTTTTTCAATGGTTTTTCACCCCAACCCTAAAGGTAGAAACCATTGAAAAAACTAGATTCATTTTTTACTTTTTGATTCCCTTTAGGGCAAGGGTAAAACAAAAAGCAAAAAATGCTGTGACAATTAGAATTTAGCCGTAATTATGTAGTGGAACTCAGATGGATTTCGCTTTTATGATTAATTTTTTTGAGTCTAATTGTTTATGTTGATTAGTTTTTATCTAGCATAAATGCATTTGTTGTTTATTTGTCCCTCATTTAATTCATACAGTAAAGCTTTTTTTGAAATGATAGAAATTGATGAAGTAATCGTTGATAATTTAATTTTTCACCGTTTTGGTACCGAGGGTAATTTATCGTTTGTAAATGCCGAAGAATATCATCTTCAGGGTGGTTTGGAAGAAGAAGTTATAAAAAGA
>QNXT01000064.1 GCA_003973505.1 Bacteroidota bacterium | reverse complement strand
GAAACCCAGTGCATTTCTTATTAACACTGCCCGTGGACCAATTGTTAATCAAAAGGATTTAAGTAAAGCATTAAATGAAGGAATCATTGCTGGAGCAGCCCTCGATGTTTTCGACGAAGAACCTATTGACAAAAATGCTCCCATTTTAAAAGCTAAAAATACTATTTTAACTCCCCACATAGCCTATAAAACCGAGGAAGCTCTTTTACGAAGAGCACAAATCACCCTTGACAATATCGTAAATTTTGGAAAAGGTAAACGGCAAAATCGAGTGGACTAGTTCTAAAATCTTATCTTCTATTTCAAAAAAATACTAACAAATATTTCAATTAAATATTGACCGCCCTATTATAACAAAGCGTAAATTTGCCACTTTCAATAAACAGACAAATACTATTATGAAAAATTCATTTATACTTTGGACAATAACTATCGTTATCACGGTAAGCACCATGATATACCAAAGAGCGACAGGACCTACTTATCCAAAACATGTTAAAGTAGAACTCGGAAACCAAGAATATAAATTCAAGTTATTACGTTCGAATGAGATTGGCTCACCTTGTGATATCCAACTTCCTATTGAGGACAAGGATGTTAAAGCGAAGATTTATTATAAAAAGTATAAAACAAACGATGAGTTAACCATCGTTGATATGGAGCGAATCAAATCTCACAAAAAAGCTTTCTTTGGAGAAGGAGACGAAATAGAGGTTTTAACTACAACACTTCCAGAGCAGCCTGCAGCTGGCAAAATTACATATTATATAGAGCTCATTAAAGGCAACGACCATGTCTTTATTCAAAAGGAAGAGCCTGTAGTAGTACGATTCAAAGGATTCGTTCCTCGCTATATCCTTATTCCACACGTTTTGTTTATGATTATCTCGCTATTTGCAGGAACACGAGCTGGAGTTGAAGCAATAGCAGGAGGCGATAAAACCCGCAAATTTGCTATTGTTACATTGATTGTACTCTTTATTGGCGGTTTGATTCTTGGTCCAATAGTACAATTATATGCCTTTGGTGAATTATGGACAGGCTGGCCTTTTGGTGGCGATTGGACCGATAATAAAACACTTTTCGCATGGATTTTTTGGTTGATTGCTGTAATCGTTCTCAAGAAAAAACCTCATAACCGACTATGGCCTATTATTGCTGTTATCGTGTTATTTGCCATGTATATGATACCTCACTCAATGGGTGGCTCTGAACTGAATAATGAGACAGGAAAGATAGAAACCGGAATGAAAGAGTAGTGGATTTTGATTGACAATTTACGATTTTCGATTGACGATTGACAATCTACGATTGATGATTTACGATAGTCCGTACACTGAGCTTGTCGAAGTGTTACGATTGATAATTTACGATACAATTCTTATATAAAGCCCTTAATATAATGCTATACATAGCGATTCCCTTATTGAATGAGTTGGAAAATATTCCAAACTTGATAAAAAGTATCGCTGCGCAAAAGCATCAAAACTATCAGGTATTATTCTGCATCAATCAGCCTGATGATTGGTGGGGAAAGCTTGATAAAATAGCTATATGTAAAAACAATCAAGAGAGCATTAAACTGATTGAAAACACGGCTTATTTTCCTTTTCATATTATTGATAAATGCAGTTTAGGAAATGGTTGGAAAGATAATAAACTAGGAGTTGGTTGGGCTCGCAAAACGCTGATGGATTACATTCTAAATCACGCAAATGAGCAGGACATCATTATAAGTTTGGATGCCGATACAACATTTTCAGAGAACTACTTCTCGAGTGTTGAGCAAAACATAAAAGACCATCCCAAAGCTCCAGCCATTGCGATACCCTATTATCATCCTTTATCGGGAAAAGAAGCTGAAGATCGAGCCATCTTACGATATGAAATTTACATGCGGCATTATCTTATAAATCTATTTCGAATAAATAGTCCGTATGCCTATTCGGCTCTTGGTTCAGCCATTGCTATGCCCGTTTGGGCTTTGCGTAAGATAGGTGGAATGACACCTAAAAAGAGCGGTGAAGATTTCTACCTACTTCAAAAAATGGTGAAATTCAGACCGATTCTCAATTGGAATGAAGAAAAAGTATTTCCTGCTGCGCGTTTCTCGAACCGTGTATTTTTTGGAACAGGACCTGCTATGATTAAAGGAAATGAAGGAGATTGGAGCTCCTATCCTATTTATCCCATTATGCTTTTCAATCAAATTGCAGAATTTTATAAATTGATTCCCACATTATTTCACAAAAACATAGAAACACCTATCGACCGTATGTTTGGAGGAAATGAAGCAAGCAATAAAGTTTGGGATAAGCTTCGCAAAAACAATAACGACCTAAGTCATTTCACAAAAGCGGTACACGATAAGTTTGACGGACTGCGAATTTTGCAATTTCTAAAACAAAGTAATGAGGAAATAGGTGCAAGCGATGAAGAAAACCTAATTCAGTTTCTTAAAAACACTCATGGTCATAAAAATCTCAATATGAATCTTAACCTTTTTCAATTTAACGACAGTACTATTGGTCAATTAAATGAAATAAGAGATTATCTTTGCAGCATAGAAGACGATTTTCGTCAAAAGGCATAAAAGCAATATGGAGAATAAAATGATCACAATATTGGGAACTACAGCCACAGGCAAAACCAAGTTGGCAGCCCAATTAGCCGCACTTATTGGTGGGGAAATCATTAGCGCCGATTCGCGTCAAGTGTATCGTGGAATGGATTTAGGAACAGGTAAAGACCTTAAGGATTTTAATGTAAATGGTCTTGAAATCCCCTATCATTTAATTGATATTGTTGACCCTGGCTATGAATTTAATGTTTACGAATATCAAAAGCTATTTTTCGAAGCCTATCAAAAAGTAAATGAAAACCAACATATTCCAATCCTTGTTGGAGGTACGGGAATGTATATTGAATCGGTGTTAAAGAATTACCGTATGGCAAAAGTAGTTCGTAATGAATCACTCCGCTTGCGTCTTGCCAATAAAACCGATGAGGAGTTAATTGAGATCCTATTGAATAATCGCGTTTTGCATAATACAACCGATACTAAAGATCGAGAGCGAATTATCAGAGCCATTGAAATTGACTTACACTAT
>QNXT01000304.1 GCA_003973505.1 Bacteroidota bacterium | reverse complement strand
GAGGGAGTGCCTACTAAAGATATGGTTGCGGTTAAAGAATTTTTGTCAGATAAAGATTGTCGTTTGGTAGGTCCAAACTGTCCAGGAGTTATTACTCCAGGTGAAGCAAAAGTGGGTATTATGCCAGGCTTTATTCACCAAAAAGGTCGTGTAGGTATTGTATCTCGTTCAGGAACCTTAACTTATGAGGCTGTTGATCAGTTGACTAAAATTGGTTTAGGACAAACTACTGCTATTGGAATTGGTGGTGACCCAATTATTGGAACTACTACCCGCGATGCCGTTGAGCTATTGATGAACGATCCTGAAACAGAAGGAATTGTGATGATTGGTGAAATTGGTGGTAATATGGAAGCTGATGCTGCATATTGGATTAAAGAGAATGGAACCAAGCCTGTAGTGAGCTTTATCGCTGGTGCTACTGCTCCTAAAGGTCGTACAATGGGACATGCTGGAGCTATTGTTGGTGGAAAAGCTGATACTGCTGAAGCTAAGAAAGAAATTCTTAGAGAATGTGGTGTTCATGTTGTTGATTCACCAGCTGATTTAGGAACTAAAATGGCTGAGCTTTTGAAATAAAAAACTCAATTAAATATAAGGAAAGGCAATTCGATTTCGGGTTGCCTTTTTTATTTTAAAGTGGTTTCTTGAATACTCTCTTCAATGCGATTACAAATAGCCTGATAAAGCTCCTTAGGGAAATTCCTTCGTGTATGACTTATGGTACTGGGCGCAGGTAACTTCTCATCCAAATTGTATCCAAGAAAATATAATAAGTCTAAGCGTATTCTGCATATACTAATTAGTTTTCGGTCGCTACTAATGTTTTCTCGTTTGCGAATAAGACAAAGCTTGAAAAAAACGACAGGGTCCAAAGACTCTTTTCCACTTTTACCATAAAGTGATTCGGTAAGCTTATAGATAAAATCGAAATCAATATTTCGTTTCAACTTACGATAAAAATTGTTTGCAGGAACACGCCTTGAAAGTTGTATGCTCGTAAAAAGCTTTTCTTCATATTTTTTCTTTCCTTGCATGATGAACGGTGTTGGTTTTCAGATGCTAAATATAAGAAAAAATATTGCAAGAAAGTAATAAATTAAAACCGAGCCATATACCCAAAATGAATTTTTGCTTGACTAAATTCAATGGGGTTGCCTAGTTGCTGACCCAATGCGTAAGAAAGAGCGAAAATGCCTGCTTTTGTTTCAAAACTAAAACCTGCACCAAATCCCATGGGTTGATCGTAAGTAGTACTCGAGCCTGAACGATCTTCCACATAAGCCTTATTCCAAAAAACATTTAAATAGGAATTTCTTTCCAATAGTAAACGCCATTCTAAAGTGAGAATAGAGTAGGTGGAGGCATAAATGCTTTGTTCGTTAAAACCTCTGAAATCAGAAAAACCTCCAATGCGATACAGTTCGTTCCGAACTAAATAATCGCCCTTAAGTATTTCAGATAAACTCCAAATGCGCAAAGTCTGCCTTTTAAATAAGGGAATAAAAAACTCCAAATGCGATTTGAGTTTCAATTGTTGACTGTTTAAGGGAATGGAATCGTAGAATGAGTTGTCAATGTCATGCTGTTTGATGATATTTTTTGTGCCATAACCTGCCAGAAAATTAATATACCAGCCCTTCCGAGGATTGAAATTATAGTCGAAATGCTTTAGGTTGATTTCTAAATTACCCATTACGGATTTCATGTCTAAATGCTCTGTATTTGAAGGTATGCCATTTATGATCTCGGTGTTCAACATTGTGGAAGAAAAGAAATCAGAAGATACTTTGAGATAATTACTTCCATTGATAATAAAACGAATACCAGGGCTGTTTGTAAGATTGATAAAGCTAGTGTCTTGCTTAAAAAGTTTGAATTTATAATCAACACCTATGGGTGTATTCAATAAGTATGGGTATGCTAATTCTATTTTAATATTTTGTGAACCACCGCCTGGACTCTGCCAATCGATATTAATTAATTCGCCCCTTTTAAAAGAATTATAAAGTTTAAGCTTTAAATTTCCTGTAAGCATCATTTTATTATCAATTGTGCTTTTGGGTTGCAAACCGACAATTCCGTCAAAAACATTATTTCTACGTTTTTCTAAATTCAAATTGATGGTGGCTTTTTCATTGTGAAATGAAATATAATATGGGCTTTTTTCTCGGGCAAAAGGAATGCTGGCTAGTTGATCTTTGATTTTCTTAATGTTCGACTCATTATATAAATCCCCCGCTTTGATGTGAATCAACTGTTGGATGTAATGAGGGTGAATGTCAGCAAAACCAATCATTGCAATACTGTCAATACGAATTAATGGACCTTCTTCGCAATGGATAACGGCTGAAACAGAGGACTGATTGATGTTTATACTGTCAAGTGAAATACTCGCAAAAGGGTGACCGTGATTTTCATAATATGTAATTATTGATTCTTCAATATCTATTAAATACTGATAATTAAAGTCGGCTCCAATAAAATATTTTTCGTCAAAACCGAGCTCGCTAAATAATAAGGGGTTTAGATTTCCTTTTCCCAAACGTTCCCAATTGTATTTTTCGTTTAACGAAATATAAGCAATCGTCTTGTTTTCTTGTTCGTTCAAAGAATCGATAGAAGCTAAGATGTAGGATTCATTTTGTAGTTTTAATATAAAAATATCGAGGGCTTTTTTTATTTCACTTTTAGTAACGAATGTTTTTGTGTATTTAATTTTGTTCAGGATATACTGTTCATTTTTTTCTGATGCTTTTATTTCAAGTTTGTAATTTTTTTGCGCAAAGCTGCTATTCCCGACAAAAATCAGAAATAGAATGAGTGCAAAAAACTTTTTTAACGAAATAAACATGGTTTTAGAATAAGTTTAGGGATTCCAGTTGATGGCTTGTGCACCATGCTCGAGTAAATATTCATTGGTTTTGGAAAAATGCTTGCAACCAAAAAATCCACGATGAGCCGAAAGGGGAGAAGGGTGAACCGATTTTAGAATCATATGTTTACTTTCATCGATTAAATTAGCTTTTTTCTGAGCATAGGCTCCCCATAATAGAAAAACCACATGATTCAAATTTTCGGAAACCAGTCTGATGCATTGGTCTGTAAATTG
>QNXT01000152.1 GCA_003973505.1 Bacteroidota bacterium | reverse complement strand
GGACAGAGTAAAATATTTGTTGTAGTAGCGGTGCTTTCCGTTATTCTTTTGGGAATTGGACTTTATCTAAATAGCCTCGACCGTAAGGTGAAGAAGTTGGAAGAGCAAATCTGGAAGTCAGAAGACGGAAGATAGAAGACTGCTGACTAAATATTAAAAAATTAACAAACATGAAAACATCACATATTATCATCATTATTATTGTGGCCGTAGTAGGTATTGGAGCTATGGTAAGCCTTATGTCGGAAAGTCGTAGCTATGCCGATTTCCCCACGGCAGCTAAGCATCCTGAAAAGAGTTATGATATTATCGGAACTTTAGATACCACAAAAGCCATTGTATATGATGCGATGGTAAACCCCGATGAATTTAGCTTTTGGATGTACGACGATCGAGGAAATCATAGTAAAGTGATTATTAGCAAACCCAAGCCTCAAGACTTCGAGAAAAGCATTTCAGTAGTGATTAGTGGTCATATGAAAGATGATGTGTTTTTAGGAAGCAGCGTTCTTCTTAAGTGCCCATCGAAATATCAAGACCAAAAGAAGCCGGAATTTGAGATGAAGGTGAATTAAGATTTATCCTTCGACAAGCTCTGGAACTACATTAGGAAATAATTGATTATTGTCACATACCCTTCGACAGGCTCAGGGCACAATACCTCGACAAGTTCAAGGGAAGACCATTCGATAGGCTCAGACCCAAACTATTCTTCTTTTTTAATACGCTCGTTAAACACATATATGATGCGAAACGTTAATATGTTATTGTATTGGTCGCGTTTCCAGGTGTCTCCAAAAATATTAGAAAATTCTCTTGTCCGAATCTTTGCAAATGAATAAGCATATCGGAAATTAAACTTAAATCTTTTATAAATCGGTATTTGAATGGAAACAATTCCATTGATATCATTATCGCTGTAAGGGCTATTCGTTGTACTGCTATGGACAGTTTCGCCCCATTCAATTTCTTTTATGCCAACCAAACGCCCCCACGAAAGTCCCAAACCAAAATTAAGAAATCCTTTATCGGTAAAATGAGCAATAAGAGGCACTTCTAAATAACTAAGTCTAAGATTATAATAGGGTAATAATTTTGTAGGATCAGCCTGATGTGGATATTTCTGATAGGCACCTTTTTGCGAATAAGAAGCCTCAATACTCAACGACCATTTATCATCAAAAGGATAAATAGCCGCCACCCCAACATTAAATCCGATTTTCTTAAAGCCGTAAACCTCATCACCATCTACCTGGGTAAGATTACCACCAAAAGCCAATGCCCCTAGAAATGCTTGAGCTCTTACTTGCTGCATTATAAAAATGCTCCCTAAAAATATTATTCCAAATAGTAGTTTTCGATTCATCGCACGACTTTTTATTGTCATTCAGAACGCAAATATCAACATAATATTTTAATCTTTTTGCTGCTTTTTCCAATACGATTTTAGAATTTAGTCTATTTAATCACCTATATAAAAATCAACAGTGTTTTAATCACAAACAAAAATACATTTCTAAATATATTTCCGTAATCCCTAAAATATTCCTTACCTTTGCTATCCATAAAATTCAAAAGATTTAATCCTGAAAAGGATTTCGTTTTTTTATTAAAAAAGATTACAATTTATGAGCAGTTCAATATACAGTATAATCACAGGTACAGGTAGTTATATTCCAACAAAGGTGGTAAAAAATGAAGATTTCTGGAACTCAGAATTCTATGATAGCAAGGGGAATAAAATGGAAAAAGACCCCAAAGAAATCACTGCCAAGTTTGAAGAAATAACAACCATTGCTGAGCGCCGATATGTAACTGATGATTTGGTGACTTCGGATATCGCATTTTTTGCCGCTCAAAAAGCCATTGAATCAGCAGGAATTGACCCTGAAGAATTGGATCATATTATTGTAGCCCATAATTTTGGGGATGTTGCCGCCGACAATATGCGTAGCGACATGGTTCCGAGCATTGCTTCACGAGTAAAACACAAACTGGGGATTAAAAGCCCTTATGCCGTGTGCTATGACGTACCTTTTGGCTGTCCTGGTTGGGTAGAAGCACTTATTCAGGCCGATTATTACATCAAAGCAGGTGACGATAAAAAGGTGTTGGTGATTGGTGCTGATACTCTATCACGCATTTACGATCCACACGATATCGACAGCATGATTTATGCGGATGGTGCCGGAGCCGTAATTCTTGAAGCCAAAGAAAGCGATACTCCTATTGGGATTTTGGCTCATCAAACCCGATCTGATACGGAACTGCATTCCAAGATGCTCGTAATGTCAAAATCCTATCATCCTGAATTGGCTAAAACAGATAAGATATTCATGAAAATGAATGGTCGTCGTTTATACCAATATGCTCTAGAAAATGTGCCCATGTCCATTAGCAAGGCTTTGAAAAAAGCCAATGTGGAACTATCGGAAGTAAAGAAGTTATTAATTCATCAAGCAAATGGCAAGATGGATGATGCTATGTGTGAGCGACTTTATAAAATATATGATCTTCCTCAACCAGAAAATATTATGCCTATGACCGTTCAGTGGCTTGGCAATTCTTCTGTGGCAACAGTACCTACGCTACTCGACTTAATTATGAAAGGAAAAATGGAACCCCATAAAATTGAATCGGGTGATATTATTATTTTCACTTCAGTAGGTGCAGGTATGAATATTAATGCAGTGATTTATAAGTCGGTTTAGAGAAGTAAATTATCTTAAATTAATCCATAGGCTGAAATTGTAGGCTATTTCTTTGTTTGTGATTATCTGTGCATTCTCTACCTTCGGAAGACAGGTTTTGATACTATGTGGTATAGCCTCATTATAATTGCAAATAATTATTAACCTGAGTTATGCAAAGCTCAGAAACTACTCTGCTTATGCTTGCAAAATAATCTCCGCATCAATATCTAATTTATGATGTAATTTTTTGGCAATTTTAAGTGGAATTTCTCGCTTACCCCTAAGGTACTCACTTACTCGCGAACTACTAACTTCTAGTAATTCAGCAAGCTTTTTCTGATTTAAATTCATCTCGAACATTCGAAGTTTAATCGTATCAATTAAACTGGGTTTATCAATTGCAAAATGAGCTTCCTCATAATCGGCAACCATATCCGACAACAGATTCAACTCAATAAAATTCACATCATCATTTGACACAGCGTTATCAACCTTTGATAGCAGCTCTTCTATGCGCTCTTCTGCAATTTTGTATTGTTTTTCGTTTGTTATTGATTTCATTACCCTTTTCTATATATTTTTTACATCAATCTTATCATACTGTGCATGCGTTCCAATAAAGCGAATATAAACCTTCTGTGAAGCAAAAATAATAATACAAACAAGTCGATAATTATTACCTTTAATATTAAAAACATATCGGTTATTCCCCACATAATCAACAGAGTTAAAATCTCTTTTGATATCACTCAATTTATACCATTTCTTAGAGGATACCCGATGATACCAATCCTGCAAAGCAATGCTACTTGCCTCATGCTTCTCAATAAACTCATAGATACGCCTAATACTTACAACTCGCATTTTGCAAAGATACATAAAATAGATTATTTTTACATATTATGTAATTATACAAATAAAAAAAGCCGCAAATACGCAAATAATTTTATTCGCGTATTTGCGGCTAACTTCTAAAATTTATCTTTTACTCTGCGTCCTGCCCTTCAATCAGAATATTTAGCATCTCAATGGCAGCCTCAGCAATCTTGGTTCCCGGACCAAAAATAGCCACCGCTCCTGCATCGTAAAGAAACTCATAATCTTGATGAGGGATTACTCCCCCC
>QNXT01000186.1 GCA_003973505.1 Bacteroidota bacterium | reverse complement strand
GAAATTTATATAAAAAAGTCAATAGCAAACCATCTTCGCACTAAATACCACTCGAAATAGCCCGCTATTCCTTCGTGATATTTAGCAGCAAATCTGGTCTGCTATTGACTTTCTGTGAGTGAAATCTTACGTCGAACTCAGGTTATTAAGTTGCAAGGTACACTCAATCCCAAATCGTCATACTTTGGCACTTCGACAAGCTCAGTGCCCAATAAATCAAAAATCAAATATCAAAAATCCAGAATCAAAAATCCCCAATCGTAAATCCCCAATTGTAAATCGTCAATCGTCAATTAATATAAGGTTCCTGAGCCACCCGAAGGGAAATCAAATATCAAATATCATCAATCAAAAATCAAAAATCCCCAATTGTAAATCGTCAATTAATAGAAGGTTCCTGAATCCACCGAAGGGAAATCAAAAATCATAAATCAAGAATCAAAAATCCTCAATCGTCACACTTCGACAAGCTCAGTGTCCAATAAATCAAAAATCAAATATCAAATATCAAAAATCAAGAATCAGAATCTAAACCCCTTCCACAGCTTGAGCTTGCTCAATTTTCATTACTTCTTCGTATTCATCATCTGTATATCGACGAATTTTGATATTTGCGTAAGCAAAGAAGATGGTCATAAGTGGACTGATAAGGTTAAAGAATGCGTATGGTAAATAGGCGAGTGTTCCAACACCTAAAACAGTTGAGTTTACAGCACCGCAAGTATTCCAAGGGATAAGTACAGAAGTCACTGTTCCTCCATCTTCCAAAGTACGACTTAGTACCTCAGGTTTAAGACCTCGTTTTCGGTAAACATCGGCATACATTCTACCTGGAACAACCACTGAGATATACTGCTCAGAAGCGGTAATATTCATAAATATAGAAGTGGCAACGGTTGATAGTACCAAGCTGCCAGTTGATTTCGCATAGTGAATAATTGAGCTGGCAATGCGTTTTAGTAAACCTGCAGATTCCATAACACCACTAAAAGCCATAGCGGTGATAATCAACCAAATGGTTTCTAGCATTCCTGCCATTCCTCCTGTGGAAAGTAGGCTATTAACATCTTCATTTTCAGTGATTATTTCACTTGCTCCAAACCAAGCATGTGAAATTACAACATAGGCTTTCTCGAAGAAAGGTATAGCTGTTTCTTCAGGGAAATCACCATTGAAAATATTAGTAATTAAATCGGCTTGAAAAATAATGGCAGCGAGAGAACCTGCTATAGAGCCAATTAACAGTGACGTCAATGGTGGTACTTTTTTGAGGATAACTGCCACTAAAATTACAGGAACCAATAGTAACCAAGGTGTAATAGTGAAATTAGCTTCTATGGCGTTTTTTAGTGCTTCAACACCACCAGCAGTTTCAGTACCTTCATGGGTAAACCCAATAACTAAAAATATAATCAGTGTGATGATTAGCGTGGGTGTAGTGGTATAAACCATATACCGAATATGAGTAAATAAATCCGTACCCGCCATGGCTGGTGCTAAGTTTGTTGTGTCTGATAGAGGCGACATTTTATCACCAAAATAGGCACCAGATATTACCGCGCCAGCTACTAAACCTGGTGAAAATCCTAATGCTGTTCCAATTCCTAAAAGAGCTACACCGATGGTGGCAATGGTTGACCAGGAACTTCCTGTTGAAATGGAAATGACAGCACTGATTAGTACGGTGGCAAAAAGAAAAATACTTGGGTTTAGCAAATCCAAACCATAGATAATTAATGTGGGAACTACACCACTAAGCATCCATGTACCTGATAAGGCTCCAATTAATAAAAGGATTAGGATGGAAGGCATGGCATCACCAATATTACTCACAATAAAGCGTTGCATTCTTTTAGCAGGAACTTTTAATTTCCAGGCAATTGCGCCCGCAAAGAGTGTTGCAAAAGTTAATGCTAATTGGTTCGGACCGCCCAATGATTCATCGCCCCAAATACTGATATTAAGAGCTAGCAGTCCGATAAGTATAATAATGGGTAAAAGGGCTTCAAATAACCCTGCTTTTTTTATTCCTTTAGAATCCATAAACTATTTTTGTTTGTTTATTTTAGTAAAAAGTAAAAGTACGATAGATTTTTTATTTAGGGGTTGAGCTTTCAAAAATTCTACGTTTTTATATTGTATTGTTGAAATATTATGTTTTCCGCTTTTTCTTTTTTGCAGCAGGAAATAGAACATTATTCAAAATCAATCGATATCCTGGTGAATTGGGGTGTAAATCTAAGTCGGTGGGAGGGTCGCCAACCAAATGCCGATAGTCTTCAGGGTCGTGACCACCGTAGAAGGTCCAAGTGCCTTTTCCATATTCCCCATGAATGTAACGTGCTTCGTTTAAGGCCTTATTCTCTCCTAAAATTAAAACATTCGATTTGATTACGGATTTTCGAAATGCGGTTGTTTGTCCGTAGAACCCTTTGATTACTTGAGTGTGGTTTTGACAAAGCATAGTTGGCACTGGATCCCATTTGGCCGAAAAATCGAAAAGCGTAAAGAAATCATTTTGCTCTTTTATTTGTCTTTGTCGAGTGGCTGGATTGATATCAATATTCGAAATCTCATATTCATAGGGATTAGTACTGATCTTAAAGTTCTTAAAGGCAAAGCAATTATTATAATTTAGTTTGCTCTGAGCTTGGGGATCCATGGGGTCGTGATCGAAGGGAGTAGCGCAAATATCCACTCCATCAGCGGATAAAGCTACGTCATAAGAATCGGGAGCTGAGCACATGGCAAAAAGATAGCCGCCACCAGTTACGAAGTCGCGAATTTGCTTTGCTACAGCTAATTTTAATTGCGAAACTTTTGCGTAGCCCAAGCGTTTTGCCATTTGTTCACTTTGTTGTTGTTGTTCGATATACCACGGGCGATTACGATAATTGGCCCAAAATTTTCCATACTGACCTGTGAAATCCTCATGGTGTAAGTGAAGCCAGTCGTAGAGTGGGAGTTTTCCCGTTAGCACATCTTCATCATAAATTATATCGTATGGAATTTCGGCATAAGAAAGTACAAGGGTCACGGCATCGTCCCAAGGTTGTACATTGGGTGGTGAATAAACCGCAATCTTAGGTGCCTTTTGCAATTTAACCACATCCATATTTACTTCGGGG
>QNXT01000255.1 GCA_003973505.1 Bacteroidota bacterium | reverse complement strand
AGCCACATTTCTAAAATTTATAGAATGGGTTTTATAGATTGCGTTTATATTTACCCTACGACCACCCGACTCAACACTTGTGGCATCCCAAATATAATCTTTACTCGCCGCAAATGCAAAATCCGGAACATCAAAAGCTTTGAATTTCCACACAATTTCATCTGATTTTTTCAACACCTTCTCTTGTAGCAAATCATCAGCCGTAACAATATGTACTACCTCATCCGTTTCAGCGGACTTTTTTAATCGTTTTAAGATATTTTTTTGAAAAATTTCAAGCTCATTTTGCAATATGCCTGTTGACCATAAAATATAGGGTGCTTTCATTGTAATTGTCACATCATAATCTCCAAATTCATTATAATACTCACAATTACCCGTATGCGGCTCGAGCGCCCAACCCCATAAATCATCATAAACAGCCATTTTGGGAAACCAATATGCAATCATAAAATTAGTTTTGTGGTAGGTTCCCATACGAACGGTCCTTGTTCCAGGAATAATTAAATCCCAATGTATCTCAATACGATGTTTCGTCTTTGGTGCAAAGTGATTTTTCAGTTTAACTACCATTTTTGTTGCATTTCGATAAATTGCAGCAAGCTCATATTCTACCCCATCTATATCAATAAACTTAATATTCACTCCATCATGTAAATCAACCTGCCCCAAATCCCAATCACGCGCTGTTCCTTTTTTATACAAATCTTGAATTAAATCGAAATACAAATTATAGAGTGTGTCAGGACTATTATTGAAATAACTTATCGTTTCTTCACCTTTTATCATTCTTGATTCTGCATCAAAAGAGGCATTGATTTTATAATCAGCACAATTCTGCCAATAATTGCTACCTGGCCTTCCTGTAAGTGATCTCGTCTTATTTGACAAAGCCTTTTTGAAAGCTTTATTCATGAATAAATCTTCCGTATTTTGAGCATTTACACCCAAAATCGAAAGGATAAAACACGCTATAAGAACATTTTTAGAGATAATATTTTTCATTTAATACGATTGTTTAGAATTTGGAAAACTCAAAGTTAAACAAAATTCTACATCACCACACAAAAGCTATACAAGCCATGTAATATACTGTATTACTAGTAAAATATAAATTTATTTAGCAAACATTGTCCAAAAAGTAATCTTTCTTTATATCTTTGTCGTTCAATGAAAAACTAATTAAAACCTATCACAATGAAGAAAACAATTACACTACTCTTGAGTTTATTAATGATATCAATTGTGTATGCCGATGGCTTCAAACCGATATCACAACAATCCACTTATTACAAACCTTTATCCCCACTAAAGCTTGCTTATGCACCAGACCCTAATTCAGGGAATGTACGCCCTGCTTTCAATTTTTATGGCGGATTGGGAAGCGTAAATAATTCTAACTATGGATTTTCACTTGGTGCTGACTTTGAATTCCCCATTATCGACCCAAACTTAACCCTTGCACCACAAGTGATTATAGGTACACACACATACGGGCTTGGTTATTACGATATGTACGGAACATATCATACCGGAACAACACAATTTAGTTTTAGTGGTGGTGTAGCCGTTCGATATTATGCCGATTGGTTAATTCCCAATATGCCTGATGATTTTGATGTATTTATTATGTCAACCATAGGTTATGGTTATGTTAGCTATGATTCTTACTATTCAAACGAAGCATATTTTAGCTACGGATTTTATCTTGGCGGCCGATGGAATTTCAAAGAGAATATGAGTCTTTATGTACAAATAGGTGAAGGCGCAAATAGCCTTTCTGCAGGATTATCCTTAAAAATGTAAGACTCCAAAAAGGTATTTCAATAAAAAAGCTTCCATATACATGGAGGCTTTTTTTATTCCCCTAACTACAGCACGAAAAACTACACTACCTACAAACGAAACAGCTGTTTATCAAAACCAAATCGAAGATTTGTCGCAGCCAATCCTATGTCAAAATGGAGGGTTTTATACCCACATCAAGAAAAACAACAAGATTATTCTTTAAGAAATTCATACTACTTTTGACGGAACCAATTTTATTATAATTTAGCCTGCTAAACAATTACGAAGAAACGATGAATGTTTTTCTAAAACAAGAAATTGCAGACAGCTATGATGCTTATTATCAAACTGAATTTGGTAAAAAAGTTGATCATATTGAAAAAGAAATTATTGCAGAGTTATTAAGCAAAACTCATTCTGATTATAAACTTTTAGATATCGGTTGTGGCACAGGACATTGGACTGACTTTTTCATTAATAAGGGCTATCAGGTTACGGGCATTGACAGTTCTGAAGAAATGTTGAAGATTGCTAGAGATAAAAATCTCAGCGCGAATTTTATTTTTGGTGATTCGGAAAATTTAGAAATTGAAGACGATAGTTACAGTCTCATTACGACAATAACCATGCTTGAATTTGTAAAAAATCAAGACAAATCAATCAAAGAAATTTATCGTATCCTTAAAAAAGGTGGATGGTTGATTGTTGGAGGACTTTATGCCGATTCCATCCTTGGATTGAACAAAGAAAATGATGCGGTTTTTAAGAATGCGAATCTTTATTACAAAAAGGACTTAAAAGAAATTTTTGGACAATTTAAACTTATACAATACATAGAAGGTGTTTATCTAAATGATAAATTTGAATTTGCAGATTCACATAGTGCTTCACCACTATTTTTCGGACTATTATTACAAAAACCATAGAATATGATAATTACAATTGAGATAAGTTATTATCCGTTAAACGGTGACATTACAGAGCCAATTAATCGTTTTGTTGAGAAACTAAAAGTTGAAGGTATAAAAGTTGAAACAGGAATTATGAGTTCTGTTATTACTGGTGAATTTGATACGGTTATGAAAAGCTTAAGCAAATCAATGAAAGAAGTAATGGACAAGTACCCTTCTGTTTTTAATATTAAAATATCTAATTCGTGTCTTATTTAATAAGACTTTTTAGTTAGTTATTGTTATAGCAATTTATGGATAGGCACTAGCACCGTAAGCCCCTATTTAAAGAAATTAAGAATCTCCGTTACTGCAGAAGGTCAGAAGCACAACCGATGTATATTTTATCAAAGTTTTCGGAATAGAGAACGTAAACGGTAAACATATCGAAAAGGG
>QNXT01000137.1 GCA_003973505.1 Bacteroidota bacterium | reverse complement strand
GTAGCCAATTGTTTTGGAGCAGCTGAACTATGAGCAAAGATAAAGTCTTTACCACCTGTTTCACCTACAATACGTGGATATGAACGATATTTCTTGATGTTTCCACCAATAATATTCCAGAAATGTTGGAAAGTATTGGTTGATCCAGTAAAGTGGATACCTGCGAAATCGCGGTGATTGAAAACCTCTTTTCCGATAACCGAACCAGGTCCTGGAACGAAGTTGATTACACCATCAGGAAGACCTGCTTCTTTGAAAATTTTCATTAGGTAGTAGTTTGAAAGAATAGCTGTAGTAGCTGGTTTCCAAACGGTAACATTACCCATCAATACAGGAGCCATATTTAAGTTTGCAGCAATGGCTGTAAAGTTAAATGGAGTCAAAGCGAAGATAAAACCTTCCAAAGGACGATACTCCAAACGGTTGATAACACCTGCACTTGAAGCTGGTTGATCAGCATAAATCTGACCTGCATAATTTGCATTAAAACGTAGGAAATCAATAGTCTCACATGCAGAATCAATCTCTGCCTGGAAAGCATTTTTTCCTTGTCCCAACATGGTTGAGGCATTCATTAATGCACGATATTTTGTAGCAATAAGCTCGGCAGCTTTCAAAGTAATGGAAGCACGCTCAACCCAAGGCATTTCCGACCATTTTTTATGAGCAGCCAAAGCCGCATCAATAGCCATTTGAACCTCTTTTGGTCCGGCTTTATGATAAGTTGCCAACACATGACCGTGATCAGAAGGCATGGTTACGGTAGCGGTATTTCCGGTCTTCACCTCTTTACCACCAATAATCAAAGGAATTTCTATTTCCTGACTTTTTAGCTCAGCCAATTTGGCTTGTAGCTCAATACGCTCTGGCGAACCTGGAGCATAACTTTTTACCGGCTCATTTGCGGGTAACTCAAACTGAAAAACTGCGTTATTCATATGCGTTAAGTGTTTTAGCGGTGATATGGAACGTCCTTACCTTTATTGTTAAACTATTATTATGGACGTTTCATAGCTATATTTTATACTTGTTTTTTCTTTAATAAACCCCTCTCTATTGAAAGGACTGCAAATTTAGTAATTCTTAGATATGTATTGACATTTGTTAAATATTTTTAACCTTTCTAAGGTTTTGTAAATCAAAGCATCTAAAAGAATATTTTAAGCATATCAAGGCTTGAGAGAAAAAGCTTGTTAAATTTCTATATTTCTTTGGCTTTATGCTTTCGTTTGTGGGTATAAGAGATGAGTACGAGAATAATGGTGTTTTGATTGTACCAGTGGAGAAAAAAATTTTGAAGTTATACCAAGAATTGGTATCTTTGTACTAAATTCATAAGTTATGAAAAAAAATACATCAATTTTATTAGGCGATTATTTTAATAATTTTATCAATAATCAAGTTAAATCAGGAAAATATTCTTCTGCAAGTGAAGTTGTGAGAACTGCTTTAAGAATGCTTGAATATGAAGAATCTAAAAAGGCAGAGCTTATAAAAGAACTAAAAAAAGGTGAAAAATCGGGCTTTGTAAAAGATTTTGACCGAACTTCTTTTTTAGAAAACCTTCATCAAGAATATTTAGCTGAATAATGAAGTATAAAATCAGCAAAGAGGCAAGTCGCGATATTGAGAATATTTGGCTTTACACAATTGAGAAATGGTCGATAGAACAAGCTGATAGATATTTCAACTTGATAATGGATGAAATAGAATATCTCGCCAACAACCCAAAATCCGGAGAAGATTATAGTAAAGTTAGAAAAGGATATTTTCGTTCTCAAATAAAATCACATTTCATTTTCTATAAAATCAGCATAAAAAACAAAGAAATAGAGATTATTAGAATTCTTCATCAAAGAATGGATATTGAAGTTCGATTGAATGAATAGCTTTAGCTAGCTTTTTATTAAATATTTTTAAGCTTTCTAAGATTTTGTAAATCAAAGCATATAAAAGAATATTTTAAGCATATCAAGGCTTGAGAGAAAAAGCTTGTTAAATTTCTATATTTCTTTGACTTTGTGCTTTCGTTTATGGGATGGTGTTTGGGATTTTATTCTCCATTTTTACTAATTTTGCAAAAATCAAAAAGCAAAGAATAATGAAAATAACCAAAGATATTAGCATTGAGGAATTAATAGAAACAGTTCCTGCTTCCGTAGAGTATTTAATGAAAGAAGGTATTCGTTGTATTGTTTGTGGGGAACCCATTTGGGGAAGCCTCGAGGAAGCGGCGGAAGAAAAAGGCTTTAAAGCTGAGGATATTGAGCGTTTTGTAAACGATTTGCAGGCTTTGGCTGATCATAAGGATGAGAATGTTAAAAGCACTGAGAAAAAGATTGATGTGAAGAAAATGGAGTAGGGAGGAGAAAGGACGAGGAAAGAGGATAGAGGATAGAGGACGAGGAGAGAGGATAGAGGATAGAGGACGAGGAAAGAGGACAAGGAGCGGGGAGAGAGGAAAAGGATGAGGATTGCTTCAGTCGTGCCTCCTTCGCAAAAACAAGGATGAGGAGAGAGGTTATTTTCCGAATAGTTCCTTGAAGACGGCTTTTAAAGAGCTTAATCCTACAATTCGAATATTGAAGTCTTTTTGATGGATGCCTTTGAGATTGTATTTTGAGAGAATAATTTTTTCAAAACCGAGTTTTTCAGCCTCACGAATACGTTGATCGGGGTGATTTACAGAACGGATTTCACCTGTAAGTCCTACCTCGGCGGCAAAGCAGGTTTTCTCATCAATGGTTAAATCATAGTTTGAAGAAAGCACGGCACAAACCACTGCCAAATCGATGGCCGGGTCGTCTACTTTCAAACCTCCGGCAATATTTAAAAATACATCTTTAGTTCCCAACTTAAATCCTGAGCGTTTTTCCAATACAGCCAAAAGCATATTCAATCGGCGTGCATCGAAACCCGTGGCCGAGCGTTGTGGTGTACCATAAACTGCCGAGCTGGCCAAGGCTTGCACTTCAATCAGCATAGGTCGTCCACCTTCCATGGTAGCGGCGATAGCCACTCCGCTGGTTTGCTCGTCGCGCTGAGAAATCAATATCTCCGAAGGATTGCTTACCTCACGCATTCCCGTACTGAGCATTTCGTAAATACCCAATTCAGAAGTGGAACCAAAACGGTTTTTATTGCTTCGCAAAATACGGTAGCCATAGTTTCTATCACCTTCAAACTGCAAAACCGTATCAACCATATGTTCCAATATTTTGGGCCCGGCAATAGCACCATCTTTGGTAATATGACCAATTAGGAAAACGGGCGTATTGGTTTCTTTGGCATAACGTTGCAGCTCACCAGCACATTCTCGAATCTGCGAAATGCTTCCCGCTGTCGAATCCAAAGTATCGGTTTGCAGGGTTTGAATGGAATCAATCACCAAAATATTGGGCTGAACTTCTTTTACCTGCTGAAAGATATTTGAAGTTCGGGTTTCATTTAAGATAAAGCAGTCCTCGTTTTTTATCCCAATTCGTTCAGCACGCATTTTTATTTGCTGTTCGCTTTCTTCCCCCGAAACATAAAGGATTCGCTGACCTACCATCTGTAGGCTTACTTGTAAAATCAAGGTTGATTTGCCAATACCGGGTTCACCACCTACCAGCACCAATGAGCCGGGAACCAAGCCTCCGCCTAACACACGATTTAGCTCGCCATTCTTCATATCAATACGATTTTCGGTTTGATATTTAATACTGCGAACCGCTTGCGGTTTACGAGCTTTTGTTGGGCCACTTTCTTCTTTCCATGCCTTTTTCTTTTCCACTTGCAACACCTCTTCCGTAATGGTATTCCATTCGCCACAGGCAGAGCATTTGCCCATCCATTTGGAGAATTCGGCTCCACAATTCTTACAGAAAAAACTGGTTTTTGCTTTGGTTTTGGCCATGGTTGTTTTGTTTTATTTATTGGGGTAAAGATAAAGAAAAATAGATGATGACCTTCTAAAAACGCTACTTGCAATTTCTGCTTTTCCGATTATCCAAGGCAAGAAATTGCTTTAAGTCTTAAACTCGTTTACGAGTAAATAGATAAATGGAGCCGAAAAAGGCATAAATAGTAACGCCCACTTGCGATTCGATGGTGTCTTCCCACAACATGGACATGCTCATAATAACAAACAAATAAA
>QNXT01000047.1 GCA_003973505.1 Bacteroidota bacterium | reverse complement strand
TATCTCCAAAATTTGATGATACAACAACATTTATATCTAAAGAGCTTTCAGTTACAGTCAGAATAAAAAACTATAGCGATTCGGCTATTAGTAATTTTCAATTGGAATATATTTTACTTAACTGGAGTTATTATCAACCTAAAATTGACACTTTTACAAATACACTAAATGTTGGCGACTCCATTGATTTCACATTCACTAAAAAAATTCATTGTCCTATAATGTATTACACTTTACAAGCAATCGTAAAACTAAATACTGACATAAATCATGGCAACGACACGATAAGGCGCACATATTTTGGATACAATGATTATACTGTCATTCAAACTTCAAAAGGAAATTATTTTTGGCTGGGTCAAAACCGTCCGAACCCTGCTATTTCTCAAGCTCAGATTGATTATTTTATTCCTACTGAAGGAATTATTGAATTCAGACTTTATAATGTATTGGGGGAAACTATAATAGCAAATAGCACTTCAGCTACAGCAGGCAAGCATACTATTAATGTAAATACTGATAAACTAGCAGCTGGCGTATATTATTACACACTCCACTTCAACAATCAACAAGCTACTCAGAGAATGATTATTGGTCGTCGTTAAAACAGTCCTATTCTAAATTATTGTTTTCCAATAAATAGAGAATAAAATATATTTTAATCTGTTTAATCAGACAATACTTCGATAAACTTTCCAAAAGTTCTCTTTCTCAAAACTTAACTATCTGATAATCTTTAGATATTGGTTTGCGACCAACTTTTGGAAAGTTATAATATCAATAAGTTACAAAATGTAACAAACTATTAATCAGAGTCAAATATCAAAAATTATACAAATTAGTCTTCAATCATAGCTCCGACCAAATCATTGATATCGCTAATAGCATGTCGGCGCATATAATCCTCAATACCATCTACAATTTTCACGGTTACCGTGGGGTCAATAAAATTGGCTGTACCCACTTGAATCGCTGATGCACCGGCAAGCATAAACTCAATGGCATCGGTAGCGTTCATTATTCCACCCATACCAATAATTGGAATTTTAACCGCTTTTGAAACTTGCCAAACCATGCGTAAAGCAACAGGCTTTACAGCAGGTCCACTCAAACCACCTGTAATGGTTGACAATAAAGGTTTACGTGTTTCAGCATTGATGGCTATACCCAACAAAGTATTAATAAGCGAAACGCCATCAGCTCCCACATCTTCTACAGCCTTTGCAATTTCGGCCACATTAGTCACATTGGGCGATAGTTTTACTACCATGGTCTTCTTATACACCTCGCGCACTGCATGCGTAACAGCAACAGCACTCGGGCAGCTTGTACCAAAAGCCATTCCGCCCTCTTTTACATTTGGGCATGATATATTTAATTCAATTCCTGGAATATGCTCCAACTCATTGATTCGTCTGGCAGTTTCCACATATTCTTCCACTGTGGAACCCGACACATTCACCAATATATTAGTATCGTAATGTTTTATTTGTGGATAAATATCTTTACAAAATACATCCACACCTTTATTTTGAAGTCCCACTGCATTTAACATACCTGAGGGCGTTTCAGCCATACGGGGATATGCATTTCCCTCACGATGATGCAAGGTTGTTCCTTTTACAACAATACCACCCAATCGATTAATATCAATAAAATCTTCAAATTCAGGACCATATCCAAACGTTCCTGAAGCCGTCATTACTGGATTTTTCAAGTCCAGTCCACCTATTTTAATTCTTGTATTCAAGTCCATATCAATCATTTTAGGCAATATTCCACTTTAGTTCCTTTGTATTGAAAACGGGGCCATCAGTACACACACACTTATGACCTTCTTTGGTATCGGTAACACAGCAAAGACAAGCTCCAATACCGCAAGCCATCATATTTTCCAGCGACACTTCGCAATCGATACCTTTTTGGAAAGCAATATCTGCAACAGCGCGCATCATTGGATCGGGGCCACATGTATAAATCTTATCAAATTGCTCTGTCATTATCGAATGTTGCGTCACAAAGCCTTTTTCTCCAAGACTTCCATCTTCGGTACTTATGTAAACATCACCCTGTTTTTTGAAATTCTCCAATTCAATAATATTTCCAGTAGCACGACCACCCAATAAAATTTGAGGACGAATTCCTTTTTCGTTTAAGGCTTTCGCCAAATACAAAAGTGGAGCAACACCTACTCCACCGCCCACCAATAAAACGCGTTTGGCCTGAGTTTGCGTATCAAAGCCATTCCCCAAAGGATACATGGTATTAATGATATCACCCACTTCCAATTTCGACATCAATTCAGTGCCTTCTCCAACAATCTGAATTAGTAATTCAAAGGAATTGCATTCCATTTGCACATCGTATATCGAAATAGGACGGCGCAAAAAAGCATTTCGAGTATCAGCAACCAAAAG
Source organism: Bacteroidota bacterium (assembly GCA_003973505.1). The sequence goes on along the minus strand of QNXT01000047.1, from coordinate 744 downwards.
CTCCACAAATTGCCCTGGCAATATATTAGGCAAATCCGTTTTAGAGGCCAATTTTAAAACATAGTAGTCTTTATTAATCTTTCTATTTTCAACTACCGTAAGGTCTTCGGCTCTTTTCTTATTTTCAATCATAAAAAAAAGTATAAAAAAATCCCGCTAAAAAATAACGGGATTAAGAATTCATTTATTCAGCATTATCATTTTCTGTCTTTTCCGATTTTGCATCCGCAACATCCTCTTCTTTTTCTTTATCATCAAATGACAGCATGCCGTGTTTGTGAAATATATTATACCACTGAATAATCTTTTTTACATCAGAAGCATAAACCTGCTCTTGATTGTATTCAGGTAAAACAGTCTCAAAAAATGCCATCATCTCTTTTTTATTCGATTTTGGCGACATAGCTTCTTTTCCCTCAAGCACATTATACATCTTTTCAAACACCTCTTTCAATGGAACGTCCTCTTCATAAGTATAGATGCTAATTTCCTCTAATGCACTTATTTGATGTGTAGAATAAACGGGAAAACGTTTATCATCATCAAGAGATTCAACGATCAAACCATTCTTGCTTTGAGCAACCATTCGGTATAATCCCGGCTTACCCGATATTGCTAATATTTCTGTTAAATTCATATTGTGTGTATTTTCGTGTATATTTTCGTTTCGTGCGCCAAAAGTAATCATTTTCTTTCCTTTCAAGTCGGCAAATAAAATTAAGTTTTGTTAATTTCTTTTCACTG
>QNXT01000001.1 GCA_003973505.1 Bacteroidota bacterium | reverse complement strand
GTGTGTGAATGTGCACTTAGCTGCAAAAAGAGAGGAAGATAAGGAGAGTATATGTGACAGAGAAGACGAAGAAGACAATAAACAAGAACCTATACAGTATTGCAGAAGGTCTGTTGCTATGGCCTGTGTAAGCCTGATTAAGCGATGGCCTTAACTGCAGTCAGATAGAGCAGCAGCGAGTCCTGTCTTGCATTAGATATGTACAACTGATCTGCTGCTAGGCTTTTTTGTCCAAGCCTCTACCCATCGTAACTCGATCCACATGTCCATACTGAGTGATCGGAAACGGTGACAGTTGTGGTTCCTGGATCGACAACAGGGGGCGCTATGAGGCGACGACCGGAGCAGCGAGAGGGCGCCACCCATCACTCTTACCCAAAATGCAGTCAGCTGCATGACTCATCCGGTTCCAATGCCACGCATATGCCACTTGTTTGCTTCGCTCGTGCGAGAGCATCCCCGTGGTGCACAACGTGCCGATTTGGTGATTGTGACCAAATGCCCGTTGGATTTAGATGAGGATGCAAAAGAGCAACTTAAAACTAAAATTTCACAATATACCCCAGCCGATGTACTTTTCTCCGGCATTAAATATCAGGAAGAACTGATTCCCATTTTTAAACAAAAAGCAACAGTTAAAAAAGGAATTAATATTGTTTTGATTAGTGGCATTGCGAAAAGTTTGGGCTTAGAGGATTATGTGATTTCAAAATATAAACCCACAGAATTTACACATTTCAACTTCCGCGATCATTATCATTTCAAAGAAAGCGACCTCAAAAACATTGAAGAAAAATTTAATACTTTTGCAGACCCAAAAATCATACTGTGCACTGATAAAGATGCAGTGCGATTATCAGAGGTAGCACAAAACAACAGTTTTGAAAAGCTGCCCGTTTATCGACTACCCATCGAGGTCGAATTTTTGGGAGAGGACCAAAAAATATTTGACAAGAAAATATCAGACTATGTACGACAAAATAAAGCAGACTTCGGCATTCATTCAGAGTAAGACAGATATCAAACCTAAAGTAGGGATTGTATTAGGTTCGGGTTTAGGCAATTTGGCCAATCAAATTGAAGTGGAGACCGCTATTGATTATCATGATGTCCCTAACTTTCCGGAAGTAACGGTAAAAGGTCATAGTGGTCGTTTGCTTATTGGAAAACTTGGTGGCAAAGATATTATTGCCATGCAAGGACGCTTCCATTTTTACGAAGGACATAGTATGAAGGATCTCACTTTCCCAATTCGTGTAATGATTGATATGGGCATCGATTTGCTAATTCTTTCCAATGCTGCCGGTGGAATGAACCCCAATTTTAAAGTGGGCGATATCATGTTGATTAACGACCACATCAACCTATTTCCTGATAATCCATTGATGGGACCAAATGACGAGCGATTAGGAGCTCGCTTCCCGGACATGAGTGAAGTTTATGATAAAGAGTTGATTAAAAAAGCGCATCAAATTGCCAAGGAAAACAATATTGAGCTTCAAGAAGGCGTGTATGTAGGTACAACAGGTCCTACTTTTGAAACACCCGCTGAATATAAATATTTCCACATCATTGGTGGCGACACGGTGGGCATGTCCACTGTACCTGAAGCGATTGTGGCTCGTCACGGAGGAATAAAAACATTTGGTTTTTCTATTGTCACTGACTTAGGTGTGGAAGGACAGGTGGAAACGGTAAGCCATGAAGAAGTAATTGAGGCCGCTAATGCAGCAGAGCCAAAACTCACATTGATTGTAACGGAATTGCTAAAGAGTTTATAAGCCTCATAAACTATTATTTTCTAAATTGCTTTTGCAATAAAACTTCTCTGCTTTTTAATCTACAGTAGCAACAAAGAATGTTCTGCTTGTTAGAGATTGAGTATATACTATTTTCAAAATACTTTTTGTACACATAGCATTTAGATTTGCTTAAAATAACATGGAATTATAACTCCTTGTGAAATTAGCACTTGCATTTACCGTAATAATGTTGTATTTTTGATTTCTTAACCAATTAAAGTTCATTTTATGAAAAAGAAAATCTACACACTAACTGCGGTTCTGTTCACTTTCTTTATTGTCCTAAGTGCATGTCAAAAGGATAATGATGATTTTGCTTATGAACAATCAATCACTTCAATCAAGGCAAAAATCCTAAGAATTGCCGAAAACAAAAAAGGGGGATTAAATATTTTTGTGAGTGTTACCGACCAAAAGGGTAATGCAATCAAAGGATTATCAAAAAGCAATTTTAAGATTTCGATGCTCGAAGGAGGAGTTGAACAACCGATTCCTATTACCGACTCCACCACCCTACCCTCAGTTATAATCACAGCCCTAACAATGGACTATAGTGGAAGTATGTATGCCGACACTTTCTCTATCCCAGCAATGGAAACCGCTTTAACTACTTTTGTTAATCTTAAAAACCCTTATGACCAAATTGAGATTATCAAGTTTAGCGATTCTGTACAGGTAACTGTTCCACTAACCTCAAATACAACAAGTCTTTTGAATGGTATTATTGATACAACATTTTATGGCCATGGTTATACCGCATTTTATCGCGCAGTAATTAAAGGACTTGACGATGTTCAAACATTAGCATTAAACAACCCCACTTACCTTCCTTCTGTAATTGGTTTTACTGATGGCTGGAACAACCTTCCACCTTTAACAATGGATACACTTCTGCAGAAGTCAATTTTCAATCAAATACCTGTTTATACTGTAGGTTATGGGCCAAATCCCGATACGACATCATTACATACTATTGCAGATAGTACAGGAGGAGCTTATGCTTATAACCCAAGTGCATCCAGTCTTTCTCTTTTATATCAAATTGTAAATGGACAATTATCCAATAGTGTTGTCATTCCTATTCCACCACCACCTGCCAAAGGAAAAGTAACTTACCGTGTAAAAGTGAATTATTTATCTCGTGATGGATTATTCAAGGCCACAGATGAGAAGTATTTCTACTATTAAAAAATATCTTTTGCATATAAAAAAACAGACTGTCTTTATTTTTATGAAGGTTTCTCTCGTTTCCTAAAAAACTAAAAAAATTGTGTGTATAAAAAAGTTAAACCTATCTCAATAATTGAACTTTCTTAGTAATCTTATTTCCAGCATTATCCTCAATAATAAGAAGATAATTTCCATTTTCCAGATTTGAAACATCAAGTTTTATTCTACTTCCTTCAGCTTTTAACTCTCTTACTACACTACCATCCATTGAAACAAATTTAATGGTTTTCAAGCTCATACCTTCTTCAAAATCCATTAATAAAATCTGGCTAACTGGATTTGGATAAATTTTAACACTCGTTTTATTTATTTCATTAAATCCTGGATTTGTTTCATCCACATCAAGTATATATATTACGAATGCCTTCTCAAAAGAAGCTCCATCTTGATCCTCCGTTTTCACTCTGATATACTTCATGGTCGTGTCTTCATAATCGAACATTATAGAGCTCCAAAGAGTAGAATCAAGGATCATAAAATCACCATTATTATCATCGCCTGCACCTGTTGTAAAACTGTAAGTATGTGTATCATTAACATCTGGGTCGGTTGTTTGAAAATGCCCTATAAATGTATGTGAGCCCTGATTTTCTCTGATGGTATCAGAAGTTAAAGATAAATCTGTTGGAGCATTATTTGGTGGTGGTAGAACAGCGGCAATTTTCCAAAACTCAAGATTATCTATTCCCGATCCAGAACCTGTAAAGTGAAAAAATACCTGATTCCACTTGGCAGGATTCCTCACTGTAGAAAGTGATG
>QNXT01000002.1 GCA_003973505.1 Bacteroidota bacterium | reverse complement strand
CATCATAGCAAATGTAAAACCCGATTATATTTATGGTCAGTTGGTTCGGGTTGCTGAATATATGCGTGGAGAAAAAATCCCAACGGTTTTAGATTATCAAGATGCTTTATCGGTGGGTTTGTATCGTCGAAAGGAAAAAGCGAGTGGGTTAAAAAAATGGATTTTCAATTTGGAATATCAGCGTTTGGTAAAATACGAAGCAGAAGTGCTAAATGATTTTACGAAAACAACGATTATTACATCACAAGATCGGGATTTAATTCAGCATCCACAAAAGGAAAGTATTGTAATTGTTCCTAACGGGGTGGATATGCAGTTTTTTCATCCCATGGATCAGGAGAAAATATACGATGTGGTATTCACAGGAAATATGAACTATCCACCCAATATTATGGCGGCACGTTTTTTAGTGAATGATATTTTGCCACTCGTTCAAAAAACAAAGCCCAATGCGCGGTTTTTAATTGCAGGAGCATCGCCTCATCCTTCGGTGAAAGTTTTAGCATCGGAGTGGGTAACGGTAAGTGGTTGGATGGATGATATTCGCATGGCTTATGCTTCTTCCCGGGTATTTGTTGCCCCCTTGCAAATTGGCACAGGACTTCAAAATAAACTGTTGGAAGCCATGGCAATGAAAATTCCTTCAATAACTTCGGATTTGGCTAATGCTGCCCTGAAAGCAAAAGCCAATGTGGAGATAAAAGTTGCCAAAGCACAAGATAAAGAGACTTTCGCTAAATATATTTTAGAACTCCTTAATAATGAAGATGTAGCACAACGACAAACCGATGCAGCTCACAAATTCGTTTTGAAGAATTACTCCTGGAAATCATCCGTTGATATTCTAAACGGTCTGTTTGTGCAATAATTAGTGATTAAAGTTAACCCTAAACAAAAAACAACAAACATCGAAGCTCAAACAAGAAAAAGGAAACAAAAAACACTATTTTCGCATTCGTAATAAAACCTAGTATTTAAATATAAAACAATAACATAATGATTAAGAATTTTGCAGAACTGGTTGAGATGGCTAAGACTAAGGAAACCAGAAGAGTAGTTGTGGCTGCTGCGGCAGATAAACCTGTGCTAATGGCTCTTAAACAAGCTATGGAAGAGGGTATTGCCATGCCTGTTTTAGTGGGAAATAAAGAAGAGATTTTGCGCATCGGTGGGGAAATAAATTTTAACTTCGATGGCGTGGATATTTATGATGAAGGTAATCCTAAAAAAGCGGCTCAAAAAGCGGTAGCTCTGATTCGAGAGAAGAAAGCCGATGTGTTGATGAAAGGTTTGGTAAGCTCAGGAGATTTCCTAAAAGCGATTTTGAATAAAGAAAATGGCTTGCGTAAAAGTGGAACCTTGAGTCATGTGGCATTTTTTGAATCGCCTAATTACCATAAGTTGTTGGGTTTAACCGATGCAGCTTTGAATGTGGAACCTGAATTTCATGAGAAAGTGGCCATTTTGAAAAATGCAGTTGAGGCTTTTCATAAATTGGGAATAGATACTCCAAAAGTGGCCGTTATAGGTGCTGTGGAGACTGTAAACCCTAAGATGATTCCTTCTACTGATGCGGCTTTGATGACCATGATGAACAAACGCAATCAAATTACGGGTTGTATAGTGGATGGACCATTGGCATTGGATAATGCGGTGAGTGCTGAAGCTGCCCATCATAAGGGAATTGAGAGCGAAGTAGCTGGTGAGGTTGATTTGGTATGTACTCCTGATATCTATTCCGCAAATATTATGTATAAAACATTAAACTTCCTCGGTGGAGCTATTTCGGCTGCGGTAATTATGGGAGCCACCGTTCCTGTGGTGCTTACCTCTCGTTCCGATACCGATCAAAGTAAGTTGATGTCCATCGCATTGGCTGCTGCTATGGAGTAGAGCAGGTGTTTGTGAATAATATATTAAGCTAAGTTTGTATTTCAGACTTAGCTTATTTTTTTAGGGAAATATTCTACAATTCTTCGGTTAACTTTTGGCGAGTTTTTAAATACCAATATGGTGCAAAATATAGAAGATTAATATTCACTTTTATTTTTGGGCTAAAGCCCGCAAAATCTTAATTTCATTAGGCAGTGCATTCCCTTCGATAAACTCAGGGCGAGCACCCTGCCTAATAATTTGGCTTATCAATGGGCTTTAGCCCAAGCTGATAATTTTTGTCATATACTTAGGGAAATATTATAAAGCGTTTTTCCTAATTTCATTTAATTCATCCGCATCAAAAATATGATTGTTATAGAGCATTAAAAACTCTTCGGATACATTTTTATTGAAAATCAATAAATCGTCAGTATTAACGGTGAGGGATACTCCCTTTTGAAAAAGCTTTTTGATGGGGTGTTGTTTTATGTCGCTTACAGCGCCTAAAATAAGATTGCTCGAAGGACACATATTGAGCCTGATGCCACGCTCTTTTACCATATCAATAAGGTAGTCGTCATGGGCTACACTATTTCCGTGTTGAATTTCATCCATATCTAAAATGTCAATGGCTTTCCGTACACTCTGGGCATCACTAAACTCCCCAATATGTACTTTCCGTTTTAAGCCTTTTTTTCGAGCATATTCAAAGTATTTCTTAAATTTCTCGAAATCTTGAATACGCTCATCACCATATAAATCGATGGACTCGAAAATATTTGAATCAATGCAGTCATAAATTATTTGATCTACTTTGTTGATATCAAGACCTTTGGCAATGCCTAACTCGGGTTTGAAGTTAATGGATTGAGCGTATTGATTTCTAAGATTCTTTATCATCTCGAAAGCTTTGCTCAGGTTTTCATAGGCCGACATTAAAAACAAATCCATGCTGGCTTCCAATATTTTAACATGATCCCGAATCGATTCTTTTAGGGCTTCATGGAGCATATTTTCAATGTCCGCAGTAGTTTTTACATATTTACTATACTCGCCAAAAATATATTCATCCAAACCTGGCAAACCCTCAATTCTTTTCGCCGGAGGAATTACTTTTCCACCATATATTTTATTAAAAGTTGAAAACCGCAATCCTAAGAGGCTATGGTTATGCAAATCGGCTTTGGGAATTTGCATTAGTTTGTCGAGATTGTTCTCGCTAAGAGCTTGTTTGAATAGTAAATCATCCATAAAAAATGAAGAATAAAAAGTGGGTTTTATGTATTTTATGTGTGAGCCTAAAATTACATGTTTTTACT
>QNXT01000267.1 GCA_003973505.1 Bacteroidota bacterium | reverse complement strand
TTAAGAATGCAATGCAATAGTACTAAAGGCAAATTATATTTTTCAATACATTCTACTGCTTCTTCAATTTCATACATATATGAAGAGACGACTGAAAGGAGTATTGGTTTATTAAAATTACAGATATATTCTATAAAAGGTTTATTTGTGATATCCGAAGATGATATTTTAAAGACATCCATCAAATCGTTTAAAAAAGTAGCGGATTCAATATCAAATGGAGTACTCATAAAGTCAATTTCCAATTCATCGCAATACTGTTTCAACTGCACAAATTCATTTTTCCAAAACTTATCATGTTTTTTAAAAAGTTTATATTGGCTGTCAGTAGGTTCTTTGGATTGATCCCAATAAGCAGGAGAATTCTTAGAAGCCAGAGTTTCAGCCTTGTATGTTTGAAATTTTATTGCATCAGCACCTCCTTCCTTAGCTTCAAAAACCAATCTTTTTGCCAGATTCATATCTCCTTCATGATTGACACCGGCTTCAGCTATTATATAAGGTTGTTTTATTTCTAAGTCCAAAGGGTCAAATGTCCTAATAAAGTCAATTATTTTCATTACTTTTCAATTAAATTATTTATCAAAGATAATGTTTTTTTCTTTCCTTCTTTTAAATTATAAGATAACATTTTCTTATTCATTTCTTGTCTTAAGATATCATCCCCAATTAAATACTTAAGTGTGGATAATATTGTATCATTATCAATATTTTTACCTAAACCTAAATTTATAAATCCGGTATCTTTATTTGCAAAAAGATGAGTCATTTCTCTTTTGTTTTGTGGAATCACTATTGTTGGTGTTCCAATGCATGCTATTTCATAAACTGTTCGTCCGGCAGAAGTGAAAATGATATCTGCATTATAAAAATAATCGGAAATGTTGTTGATGTTTTTAACTACTGTAACATTTTTAAATTGATCCAATTTATTATCGTTTCTGTAACCTAAACCTAAAACCACATCAATTGAAATACCGGATTTGCTACAATAATCATAAATACTGTCTAATATTTTAAATGTTAAATCATTAGGGTCGGTTCCTCCAAAGCTTATCAAAATATTTTTAACCTTTTGTATCTCCTTGGTTTTTGAATTGATAAATTCATCCCGCGCACAAAAATATTTATAACCAAAATAATGATTTGGTAATTCTTCTTTCTCCGGATACAAAGCATTAATAACAACGTCTGCCTCATGTGCTCCTTCACCAAGATCTTCAAAGTTAATTACTTTGTTGACATGTTTTTTAAGTTCAGCGACATATTCTTTTGAAGTATCCAGCATATCATTTATTACAACATCGGGAGCAATATTAATTATATCATCAAGGATATTTTCTTTTTGTTGAATATGAGTGTTAAAATGATACTTTTTAAGTTTTTCATAGCCCAAAGTACTATTTTTGTCCAGAAGAAATATCAAATCATGATTTAAAATACCATAAGCTAAAACTATACTTCTGTAAACATGACCTAAACCATTTTTTGAATTGCCTGTTAAAACAAACAGGATTTTTTTTCTTTTCAGATAAAAATCACATAAAGCCCAATCCTCATAATCATCTATATCTATTGCTTCTTTTTTGGACAATGGATATAAATCAATATTTCCAACTATTCGTTTTTCATATTTTTTCAAATTATCTGCTCGACAAATTACAAAAGAACCTGTTTCTTCAAATATGGGTTCCAATTGCTGTCTGTTTAATCTTTTTTTGTAATTAGGAACAAACCTACCTTCTTCTTTTTTCCAACTTAAATGTCTTTTTTCTTTTGTTGAAATAATAACATCTATTTTTTTATCAGCTATTATTTTTTCAATGGCTTTATCCAAAGTTGAAGATAAAAGTAGTGGTGAAGTAGGCTGTATGGTAATTATAAGATTATAATCCTTTTTGTTTTCTTTTGAAATATTGATAAATGCATCATAAATTACCGGTTCTAAAGTAGTCTTATCATCTGCAAGATTCTTTTCCCTTTTATAAGTTTTTGCTCCAAATCTTTTCGCAAACATCAATATCTCATCATCATCACTTGAAACATAAACATCAGGATTAAATTTAGACTTAATTGCCGTATTAATACTGTAATAAATTAACGGTTTATCATTTAAAGAACGAAGATTTTTTCTCGGTATCCCTCTTGATCCTCCTCTGGCAGGAATAATTATTAATATTTCCATATATTCAAACTCAAATTTAATCTAAATTACAAATATATTATTTATTGGACTCAATTAATAATTATTTAACGCAAAACAGTAATATCTCTACTGTATTTAATGAAACTATCATCTATTATTTTAATGACTGTGACATAAACATAATTTTCCCTACGGGACTTTTATTGATTAAAAATAATTTTTTTTAAGCATTTTCACTTAAATCACATTTAGTTTTATCTTTGAGAATATTATGATATTCAAAAAACAAATAACTATAATAGGTGGTGGGGTCGCAGCAATGATGTTAGCTTCAGAATTGGATAGTGATATATTTGATATAAATATCTATGAGAAAGGTTCCGGACTTGGAAAAAAGTTTTTAGTTGCCGGAAAAGGAGGTTTTAATCTTACTCATTCGGAACCTATGGAATCTTTTATCAGAAAATATGAACCTTCGTCATTTTTAAAACCGTTTTTACAAAAATTTGATAATAAGGATTTAAGGATTTGGTTTGAGAATATAGGTATTCCGACAATGATTGGAAGTAGTAAAAAAGTGTATCCGGTTAAAGGGATTAAGCCGGTTAAAGTTCTTAGTGCTATAAAAGGATTGTTGGATAAAAATAATGTGACTATACATTACAAACATAAATTTATTCGTATCCAACCGGATGGGAAACCTGTTTTTGAAACTGAAGGGAAAATAATATCAATTTCTTCCGATATCGTGGTTTTTGCACTGGGAGGAGCCAGCTGGAGTGTAACTGGTTCAGACGGCAAGTGGTTGAATATACTAAAAGAATCAGGGGTTTTGACAAAGATATTCGAACCGTCGAATTGTGCATTTGAAGTAGATTGGGACGGTGATTTTATAACTAAGTACGAAGGAAAACCATTGAAAAATATCGCTGTTAAAACGGGTGAAAAGTATGTCAGAGGAGAACTGATGATTACAAGATTTGGTTTGGAAGGAGGAGCGATTTTTGCTATGAGTGGAGAATTGCGAAAAGCACTGAAAGGAAATAATCGAACAAGTATT
>QNXT01000214.1 GCA_003973505.1 Bacteroidota bacterium | reverse complement strand
ATGTTCATTGATCAGATTTTCGATTATAAAGCCAACCCTCAAAAATGGGTTTATAAAGGTGACAAGCCTGCAATTATCGATTTTTATGCAACTTGGTGTGGACCTTGTAAAAGAGTAGCTCCTATTATGGAAGAATTAGCTGCCGAATATGATGGTCAGATTAATATTTACAAAGTTGACACCGATAAAGAAAAAGAATTAGCAGGGCAGGTGTTTGGGATTCGAAGCATTCCAAGTATTCTTTTTATACCTGTTGATGGTCAACCAACAATGTACACAGGTGCATATCCTAAAGAGCGTTATGTTGAATTGATTAAAGAGAATTTACTTAAGAAATAAATAAATAAAATAGATTATTATAATGACTACTACATTAAACAAACAAACTTTCCTAGAGAAAGTATTTAATTACGAAAATAATAAAGATTGGAAATTTGAAGGTGAACTTCCATGTATTATTGACTTTTATGCTGACTGGTGTCAGCCATGTAAACAAGTAGCTCCAATTTTGGAGGAGTTATCTGATGAGTTTGCAGGAAAGATTAACATCTATAAAGTTAACACCGAGGTAGAGCAGGAGCTCGCCGGTGCTTTTGGTATTCGTAGTATTCCATCAATGTTGTTCTGCCCAGCAGAAGGACAGCCTCAAATGGCAGTGGGAGCTTTACCAAAAGAATCCTTGATTCAGGCTATTAACGACGTCTTGCTTAAGAAATAATTAATAGCAAGTTTTTCATATATTAGGTTTTAGGTTAAGAGGGGCAGTTTACTGTCCCTCTTTTTTTTAATTAAATTCTAAGAGGTAAGAATTCTGATAGGCTGCTTATTTTAGCTAAATGCTAATTTAATACATCGGTAAACTTTCCAAAAGTTTTCTTTAGCAAGATTTGTTTGCCTGATTATCACAGGGTAGTTATTTGTGGTCAACTTTTGGAAAGTTTTAAATATTAAAAAGTTGCGAAATATAACGATCTGCTTTAATTGAAACTGTATTTTTTATTTTTTGTTTTTACCCTAGCCCTAAAGGGAACCAAAAAGTAAAAATTGAATCTATTCCAGTTTTTTTTTAATCATTATTTATCGCACTATACGAAATCCCTTTTCAATATTGACCAAACAAGGAGCAACAAACAATTCAACAAATCAACAACAAAAAAGCCCCATCAGGGCTAACTGTTTATAATTCTATAGTCGTGCTATTGCGGTAAATATTACGGTAATGTGTTTTGGAATGCGTTTTTGATACAAAAACCATAATAAAACAGAATCAGATAGTAAATTCAGTTTATATCAGTGCAAGTTGTCTGCCGAACAAGGCAGGTTAAAGTCAAAACATTCAAATAACGTAGTGAGTTCCAATCATAAAAATCTGCGTCAAAAAAACAATGAGCAAAGCGAGTCCAAAGTCTAGCACCATGGACTCCGGAAGCTCCATCCATGGAAAACAATAGAGCGTTTTATCAAACTCTCAACGAGCGTAGCGAGTTCAAATCAACAAATCAACATAAAAAAAGCCCGTCAGATAAATCCAACAAGCTTCAATACTTTACACTTTACACTTTACACTTTACACTTTATACTTTATACTTTATACTTTATACTTTATACTTTATACTTTATCCTTTACACTTTCAAAGCACCAATATCCCCCAAGTGATACTTACCAACTCTTCATCCTGGAAATAGAAATCCATCATGGCATCAAGAAAACTCACACGTTTCTCGCCCCATTCTTCCTCGTCCACTTCCAAATCCTTAAAATTATGTTCTTTCATTAGTTGAAGAATCTCCGCTTCTGACATTTCAAATATCTTATTACCAAAAAGATAAACGTCTTTATTTTCGGTGTCGCAAGATGTAAATATCATCTCCGTTTCATTACCCTCAAAAAATAAGGATGCCTGGTATTTAGGATAGGTGTACATTTCGGTAAACACCTCTTCATCTTCTTCAATAATTTCAAACTGATCGCTTACTCCAAGCACTTCAAGTATTTCTTCTTTGGTATTTCCAAATTTCAATTCGTTCACTCCAACTAAGGGAAGTATTTCAATCTTTGTCATCTCTAATTAATGTGTTTTGTTTTCGTGGCGTAAATATATACTAAAATGGGGAATTAGCCTCCTTTTTAATATAATTATATATCAATCGGTCCGAAAGCTTCGGAAATAAACGGGTTATAATTACCGTTAGTGTGCCCATTTTCCCGATAATAAGTGTTCTACGACGTTTTAAGGCTCCTTTTGCAATACGATATGCCACAAACTCGGGTGTAAGCATATTGTTTTCATCACGTGGACTTTCACCTTGTTTTTTGCCACCAGCTACCAAGGCGTGCTTCCGAATTTCAGTGGAAGTATATTCTGGCGCAGCAATCATTATATGTAAACCTGTTTTGATATTCTCAATGCGTAAGGCTTCCAAAAAACCATGGATGGCATATTTTGAAGAGCAATAAGCCGTGCGAGCGGGTAGGGGACTAAAGCCGGAAATTGAAGATACTGCGATAATACTTCCTTTGCTACGAAGTAGATGTTCCAAAGCGAATTTTGTACAGTAAACTGTTCCCCAATAATTAACGCCCATTACTTGCTTAAGCGAGGATATGGGTAAATCTTTGAGTAAAGCGCGTTGCGAAATGCCTGCATTATTAATTAAGGTGTCGATTTGTCCAAACTTCTCAATGCTTTGATCGATGATGCGCTTGCAATCTTCCTCTACCGATACATCAGCCTTTACCGGAAGTACATCCACATGATATTTCGATTGGATATCAGACGCAATTTCATGCAGTAAATCTTCTCGACGAGCAGAAATGCATAAACGATGTCCCCTTGATGCATATTCATAGGCCAAAGCTTTTCCAATTCCAGATGATGCACCTGTGATGATGCAGACTTTATTACTCATACATTTATTTGTTTAGTAACTGCAAATATAGATGTTTAATTGAATTCGTTACATTTTAATGTGCTTTTCTGTATGAATAAATAATATGAGGCTTTTTGAGGTTGAATTCGCTTGAGTGTTGAAGATGTATTGGCCTTTCTTGAATTAATTCCGTCTTAAATGATTTCAGATATTAGTTTTAAAAAAATGCTATTTACTTCAATGCTATTAATTAACTATCCAAAAGATAATAAAACAAAGGGGTTAAGAAGAAGTTAATTTGTTGATTTATCAAATGATTTTGGGAGAAATACAGAAA
>QNXT01000016.1 GCA_003973505.1 Bacteroidota bacterium | reverse complement strand
CACCTATTGGCAATCTTGAGGATATTACTTTTCGTGCATTGCGCATTCTGAAAGAAGTTAGCTTTGTGCTTGCGGAGGATACACGCACTTCGCGCAAACTTTTTTCTCATTTCGAAATTTCAACCCGACTTATTGCTTATCATATGCATAACGAACATCAAACCGTGGAGCATTATGTGGAGCAAATTGCCAGTGGGGGTGATGTAGCACTTATTAGCGATGCCGGAACGCCAGCCATTAGCGACCCCGGTTTTTTATTGGTTCGGCAGTGTGTGGAAGCGGGTGTAGAAGTTGAGTGCCTGCCAGGTGCTACCGCCTTAATTCCCGCTTTGGTTAATTCAGCATTGCCTGCCGATCGCTTTGTTTTTGAGGGCTTTTTGCCACATAAGAAAGGACGACAAACCCGATTGGCTGAACTGGCAAAAAATAAATATAGTTTTATTCTTTATGAGTCGCCCCACCGATTATTGAAAACACTAAAACAGCTTGCCGAGGTGCTCGGTGAGGATCGAAGAGCTTCGGTTTCAAGAGAGTTGACTAAGATGTATGAGGAGAATAAAAGGGGATCGCTTTCGGACTTGATAGACTATTTTTCTCAGAAAACCATAAAAGGAGAAATTGTAATAGTGGTAGAAGGGGATAAGCAAAAAGATGGCTAAATTCTAATTACCACAGCATTTTTTACTTTTTGTTTTACCCTCACCCTAAAGGGAATCAAAAAGTAAAAAAATAAATCCTGGTTTTTCAATGGCTTCTACCTTTAGGGTTGGGGTGAAAAACCATTGAAAAAGTGGTAAGGAGTAGAACTTAGCCAAAAAGATTAGCGAAATATTATTTCGTCCAAATACGGTTTGTAGTTACTCCATGGCATTTATTGCAAGAGCCTTTATAAATAAGCGAACCCATTTTTGCATGTAGCGTAAAACCGGCTACTTCCACATGCAATCCTTTTTCGAAATGAATATCTTCTGTGGTGTAAAAATTCCCCAAACTATCTACTTCAATACTCGCAATAAGTGGTGCCGTATTATTTAATCCATCATATAAATACACAGTAGCATTGGGGAAAATATTTTGCTTTGTACTATCATACACCGTTCCTGAAACCTGAAACCAGGCTTTCCCATTTCCGCCCTTTTGGTGGCATTTTTGACAATTCTCACCTGTATTATGACTTATCGTTGAATTATAAGTACTTATAAGTGTGCTTGTGTCTGTGTATTCAGGTGTATCAATATCAATATTTTCTTTGACCTTATTCTTACATGAAAGTAAAAATAAGGACAAAGAGAATAGAACAAAGACCAATCGACTCATTAATGAAATGGATTAGAATATTTCGGGTCTGTTAATAAAGTATGATCTGTAAGAGTAAGTAAGAAAGCTTTCAAATCGGCTTTTTGCTGTGGGTTCAAAGCGGCACCATGACCATAAGGTGGAAAAACCTTATGCATCAATGGGTGAGCATATTCAGAATACACCAAACCTTCACTATAGAAATCAATAACATCATCTAAAGTTTTGAATCGACCATCGTGCATATAGGGTCCGGTTAATTCTATATTACGCAAAGTGGGTGCTTTATAAGCTCCATGGTCACGAGGGTCTTTTGTAACGGCATAACGGTCACGTGGGTCATTGAACTCTGTGTCTTTGGCGTTATTGTAAAAAAGATTGGTTGTCATCAAAGGATTTCCTGGAGCTCCATGACAATGAAAACAATCGGCGCCTGCTTCGGTTGTAAAAAGAACTAATCCTCTTTGTTCAGAGTCGGTAAAGTTGGCCTCGCCACGTAGAACTTTATCAAATTTTGAATCAGCAGAAACGATTGTGCGAATAAATTGCGCCAATGCTTTACTAATACGGTCATAATTGATTTCTTTGGTACCAAAGGCTGCCTCGAACATAGGAGGGTAAATATCGATGCTCCGAATCATCTTTTCGGTCATCTCAATGGAACCGTGTATTTCGTGAGGTGCAATAATTCCCATCCATACCAAAGATTCGATATTGGTCATATTATAGGGCTCCTCAGCAGGTACTCCGTAGGCTGGATATCCCAAATGGGTATTGCCTTTATAAATCATTCCATTCCATAAATAGCCTTCGTTATTCCATATCAAATTGAATAAAGGAAGCGGAAAATGAGGGGTTTTTATACCTGTTAGTCCATAAGGATGGCCATCAGGGAATTTGGGATGGTTTTTACCAATCTCAAATGCTTGACTTTGAAGGTGACAAGTGGCACAACTCATAAGAGAATCAGGGTCGTCGCGACCTGATAAGCGGCCATCATAAAATAAGTAACGACCTAATTTTACCCCTTCAACAGTTAATGGATTGTCCTCAGGGATATTTAAAATCGTTGGAAATCCTTGTGGAACAACAAAGTTATAAGGAGTCGGGGCTTTAACCTCAGGCTCTGGATCTGGTTCTTTAGTACAAGAAAAGGTTATCATGATCATTAATAATAATGCCCATGATGAAAGACTAATTATTTTTCGACTTTTCATTTTAACAGAATTAAAAATGAATACTATTTTATCACTTCAAATACATTCCACCCATTCTCTACAGCTATTTCCATTGCAGCTTGATTTTGCATAATATCGCCACCCCAAGTGTTATGATCATAAATCTTGGGGTCTTTGAACCACTCTTCAATATTCATACGTATAGTTAAAGGAGTATGTTTTCCTTGCTCAATTTTGAAATCAGAACCAGGTAATGAAACCCGGAATGAATTATCGATAAAGCTGATTGGATCATTGTTTGCATCGTAAACTTGTCCACGACCAATATGGAACGTAAAACCACGCAATGTATTCTGGGCGATTTTCCATTTACCATTAAGTTTCAGATAATGATATCCACCGCCTAATTCTTCGGGCCAAAACATATTTGATTCTGGAGGATTTACAAACATAAATGATTGGTTATCGGCATCTTTAAATCCAAATGTAAAAGAAAGAGAATCATAATCTCCTACAGCAATATCATCGTAAACATCCCATGCCATAGTAGTTGGGATGTTAGAGTCTATATAATGTTCTTTTTCCCATCCTTTTAATACTTTGGCAGTTCCGTTTTGGTAGATAGTAAGATTGGAAATAAAGTATTGAATTTCATATACCAAATACTCGTTTCCTGCTGCATTGGTGTACTTTAAAGTGTCATATTCAATGGGACTTCCATCCACATAAAAATCGA
>QNXT01000105.1 GCA_003973505.1 Bacteroidota bacterium | reverse complement strand
TGTCTCATAAGCATTTAAATCTAAAGAAAAACACTTAATTAACTCTCTAAATTTAGCCTCTGAAATGTGCGAATGTTTGTAATACTTATTAAATGCCCGTCTAGCCATACTTTAAGATACCTTAATTGGTCTTAAAGTTTACCAGACCCAAACAAAATAGGTATAGACTCATTCTCTTTAAAAGTGTTAGCTCTAAAATTACCGATAAGCTTCTATTGGTTTAGATATTTCTCGAACTTATATTAATAAACTTTACTCTAATGCTATTTCTTCTTAAACAGTATTAAACCTACCAAAAAATAATAAATAAGCAAGCACATATAAATAACATATTGAAGTATTTTTTACAAAATATTTCAATATAGAATAATAGTGACAAAAAATGTCACAATTTTTTGGTATTGTAGAAATGTAGATATTGTTTACAATAAATTGTGGTTTGCTGTATGGCAATGTTAGTATAGGATATTTGTATATTTATCCTAATAAAAATCAAAGGATTACAGATGAAAAAGGTATTATTTTATAGTTTGACAATTATTGCCATACTATTTTTGAATTCTGGATGCACAGAGGAAGTATCAGAAGATGATTTTAACAACACAGTTAAAAGCTACAATATAGGAGGCACAGCTAGCAATATTAAAGGCGATGTTGTAATTAAAAATGGTAGCGATACGCTTACTCTACATAAAAACGATACACGCTTTAAATTCACAAAAAAAGTAGCAAATGGCTCTAGCTATAATGTTACAATTAAATCTGCTCCTAACTACCAAACTTGCACACTAACTAATGCCTCTGGCAAAGTAAATGGGGCAGATGTTAGCAATGTTAAAGTTATATGTGTGGATAAGAAATACTCAATTAGTTTTAAGGTAAATGGCTTAGATGGCGCATTGTCTGTGCTAATGAATGGCGCTAACTCTATGAGTATAAGTCATGATGGGACATACACATTTAGCAAAAAAGAGATACATGGATTTGGCTATAATGTAACAATAAATAGTCAGCCAAGCAATCAAGAGTGCACTGTTTATAAAGGTGTAGGCACAGTAGATGCTAGCAATATAAACAATATAGAAATAAATTGCACAACTGCTAAATATAGCATAGGAGGCACAGCTAGCAATATTAAAGACGATGTTGTAATTAAAAATGGTAGTGATACGCTTACCCTGCATAAAAACGATACACGCTTTAAGTTCACAAAAAAAGTAGCAAATGGCTCTAGCTATAATGTTACAATTAAATCTGCTCCTAACTACCAAACTTGCACACTAACTAATGCCTCTGGCACAGTAAATAGCGCAGATGTTAGCAATGTTCAAATTGCTTGTGTGGATAAAAAATACTCAATTAGTTTTAAGGTAAATGGTTTAGATGGCGGATTATCTGTGCTGATGAATGGTAGTAATTATATAGGTTTAAGCAATAATGGAACATACACATTTAGCAAACAGGTAGTGCATGGGTTTGATTATAATGTAACAGTAAATAGCAAACCAGATAAACAAGAGTGCAGTGTTTACAAAGGTGTAGGCACAGTAGATGCTAGCAACATAAATAATATAGATATAAACTGCACAACTGTTAAATTTAGCATAGGAGGCACAAAAAGTGGTATAGATTCTGGTAAATATGTAATAATTCAAAATAATAATGGAGACGACTTAAACCTTTCGGCTTCTGGTTCTTCTAACTTTAAATTTAATACTCTGCTAAATAATGGTTCTACATATAATGTAACAGTCAAGACCCAACCTGTTGGGCAAGTATGTAGCATTACTAATGGCTCTGGCACAGTAAATGGAGCCGACATTAACAATGTTCAAGTTAATTGTGCAGCAACATCGGGTAAATTATCTGCAAAAGTTAAAGATTTAAATGGAACTATAAAATTAAAAGAGGAGTATATTTATAATGGCAGTAGTAGTTATAAAGAGTATGAGATTACAAATAACGGAACCATTACACAAGAGTTAGAAAATAATATACATTATGATACTAACTATACTACATCAATTGTTGACTACCCAGAAGGGCAAACTTGTAAATTAGGAGATTATGCCAAAGGAGCAATTAATACTAATAATAGCCATCCAACTATTCAAATTAGTTGCAAAAACCTACCTGTTCCTCCATCAACTATACCATTTGTTATAAAAGTCAAACCAAGACATGCAAATGGAGAGTATTTCTTTGCCATATTTGCTCGCCAGTTTATGGATTTTTTATATGATGTAGATTGCGATAATGATGGGGTTTATGAAGCAAAAAATATAAAAGGTGACCATAAATGTTTATTTGACAGCGGTGACGAACAAACAGTATCTATAAAAGGAAACTACCCATCTATTGCTGGGCATTATCATGATTGTAGTCGTGGAGGAACAAATGAAATCCTTAGTGTAGAGCAGTGGGGAGATCAGCATTGGCTAACAATGGAAAATGCATTTGGTGGCTGCAGAGATTTAAAATTTAATGCAGAGGATAAACCAGATTTGAGTCACGTAACTAGTATGTCGGGTATGTTTCATGGGGCAGAGAATTTTAATAGTCCAATTAATGATTGGAATACTAGCAGTGTTACTAGCATGGAATCTATGTTTTATATTGCTACAAAATTCAATCAGCCGTTAAACAATTGGGATACTAGTAGTGTGACCACAATGAATTTTATGTTTAGTAGCGCTACAAATTTTAACCAGCCATTAAATAATTGGGATACTAGTAGTGTTAAATTCATGGGATATATGTTTAGCAATACGAAATTATTTAATCAAAATTTGAGTTCTTGGAATACTAGTAATGTTATTAATATGGAATATATGTTTGGAGGAGCAGAGAAATTTAACCAGCCATTAAATAATTGGGATACAAGTAAAGTGACTTGGATGGACGGCATGTTTTATAGAGCCAAACTATTTAATAAACCACTGAATAATTGGAATGTTGGCAAAGTGACCCGTATGTATCATATGTTTAATGGTGCGGAAAAATTTAACCAACCATTAAATAATTGGGATACTAGCAATGTTATTAATATGAATTATATGTTTAATAATGCACAAGCATTTGATCAAGATTTAAGTGGCTGGGATGTTAGTAAAGTTAACTCTCATTCACATTTTGATGACAATTCTCCAATAGAAGGAACCGCCAAAGAGCCAAACTGGCCATAAATATTTACCCCATCTATTTTGGGGTAAAA
>QNXT01000043.1 GCA_003973505.1 Bacteroidota bacterium | reverse complement strand
ATACAATTCCTTCAATTTAGGCATTACCACATAATCATAAATATTAGGATTTTCCTTCTCCATGATTCCTTTTAACGTGGTATAATATTTATACTCAACGCCATCACGAGGCTCATAGCCTTCTACTTTTCCGTAAGCTACACGGAGTGTTGAATTGGCATCAGGGTATAAATAATGGCCTTTATTCTTTTCTAAAATCAGTTTCATATAGCGTTGTTGCAAGCTGTCAATTCTGTTTTTTTGAATGCGGTATGTAGGCATAATATTATTCCTATAATTTATCAAAATACTCATAGCATACTGATATAGTGGGTCATCAGCAATGCGTTGCCAATCGGAAGCTTTATAACTTTTCAAGAAGTCGGCTAATTGGGTAGGAACAGGAAATATGCTTTCAGCATATACAAAATTCGTGTATTTATCCAATTTGTCTTTATGTTTTTTGTCGATTAGACTTTCAAAAATATTGGGTTTGGGTGCATTATAAGGAAATTGATCATAGGCTGTTACGCAGGCCTTAAATAATTGTTTGTCCACACTCTCATCATAGTCTTTATAAAAACCAGGGATTAGATTATACAATCTTTGTGATTCTTTGGTTATTTCCAAACTGTCGATATTTTCGGCGGAGCTTAACTCTCCAAGTTTCGAAAACCCCCAAGCAAAACGAATGAGCTCTTGATAATAACCTGCTTCTACAAAATAATAATAGGCCATTTCGTAATCGGTATGTGAAGCATAAGCATTCGCAAATTCGCCTAATATATCACCTTCGATATTGTTTTCTTTTTCCCAGTTTTGGAATTCCTTTTCTTCTTGTTTCTTAATGTCAATGGCTTTCATTCGTGCAATACCCTTATTCTCACCAATCCATTTTTTCCAACCATTGGCCACGCTGGCATATTTGGCAGAATACTGGATGCGCGTTTTTGGATTCTTTTTCATGGCATCACCCATGATATCCAATTTTTGTCGTCGTAAATCAATTCGAAAAGGATTTACTTTTTGGGTAATCAATTCCAAAGCATTGGAAGGAAGATACTCTTGTGTACGACCAGGGTAGCCAAATACGAAGGTGAAATCGTTTTTCTTAACGCCTTTAAGGGAAATTTTAAGGTGTTGTTTGGGTTTATAAGGCACATTGTCTTTGGAATAGTCGGCTGCTTGGTTTTCACTGTTTGCATAAATACGAAAAACAGAGAAATCGCCTGTATGTCGTGGCCACATCCAATTATCGGTATCGCCACCAAATTTTCCAATATTCGATGGGGGAGCTCCCACTAAACGTACATCATAAAACACAGTGTATGTCATTAAAATATACTGATTTCCGTTATAAAAAGCCTTGATATCCACTTCGTGAAACTTTGTTGGATTGTACTTTTTCTTAAGAGCATCTATATTGTTTTTAATAATTTCATTGCGTTCATTTACCGTCATGTCTTCGGTTACCCCGACAAGTATTGAATCGGAAACATCTACCATATTGGTCATAATCTTGGCGGTAAGACCTGGATTAGCAAGTTCGTCTTTCATACTTTCGGCCCAAAAGCCATCGGTAAGATAATCGTGCTCTACGCTACTATGTTTCTGAATAGAACTGTATCCACAGTGATGATTTGTAAGAAGTAATCCCTGGCTCGATACCAATTCAGCAGTACATCCGCCACCAAAATGAACAATGGCATCTTTAAGACTGGAATGTTTTATACTGTATATTTCATCAGCTGAAATCCGCATCCCCATTCGATGCATTTCATCGGCGTTTATTTTATTTAATAAAATAGGCAGCCACATACCTTCTTTTGCAGAAAGCAATTGGCTTGAAAATAGGATAAATCCAACTAATAGTGAAGTGAGTATTTTTTTCATAAGGGTGGTATGTTAATTGAATATAAATGTGTGCCATGCTGATTTTGAATTCATTGCAGCAGGGCTAAATAATAATTTATTTTACAGCGATGGTTTCAATTTCCACCAAAACACCCAATGGCAATTCCTTAACAGCAAATGCAGCTCGTGCTGGAGGATTTTCTTTATAACGACTTCCGTAAACCTCGTTCATGGCAGCAAAGTTACTCATGTCGCTAAGTAGGCATGTTGATTTTACCACATCAGCAAAGGTATATCCTGCTTCAGTAAGAATGGCCTCAATATTTTTCATGACCATTTCAGTTTGAGCAGTGATATCGTTTTCCACAAGCTTTCCTGTTTCAGGATTCATGGGTATTTGCCCTGAGATATATAATGTTCCATTAACTTCAATAGCTTGACTATAAGGGCCGATAGCGGCAGGGGCGTTTTTAGTATTTATGATTTTTTTCATCTGTATTTTACTTTAGTGTTGGTTTATAATCTAGAAACACAAAGATAATAAAAACTATGTGTGACTTGATTTTCTGTTAACTTTGGCCATTAAATTTTGCTATGCGACTATTAATTATTGATAACTACGATTCGTTTACTTACAATTTGTTTCACTATGCTGAACCTTTTGTTGAGGAGGTGCAGGTGTATCGAAATGATGAGATTTCGTTAGAACAAGTAGACTTATTCGATGCCATAATACTATCGCCAGGACCAGGAGTTCCTGCTGATACAGGCATTAGCATGGATGTGGTAAAACAATTTGCTGGTCGTAAAAAGATTTTTGGAGTTTGCATGGGAATGCAGGTTATAGCTGAGGCTTTTGGGGCATCATTGCGTAATTTAGACCATCCTTTGCATGGCGTGGCCGTCGAAACCTATGTTTTGGACGATGATGAAAAGTTATTCCATAATCTTCCCAAAACTTTTATGAGCGGACGCTACCATTCTTGGGTAGTGGATGAGGCGGGTTTGCCATCCTGTTTTATTATTACTGCCAAGGATGAATACGGCTTGATACAAGCCATTCGATATAAGGATTTTGATCTCTCAGGAGTACAGTTTCATCCCGAATCTATTCTGACTGAAAATGGCAAAAAGATGCTGGAAAATTGGTTGAAAGAATAGATTGTTTGATAAATCATTCAATAATAAGATTATTTTCCTTCATCAAATTGGCCGTAAGGCATGAGTGAATGGGGATAATGCCAACTAAATCGCCAACCTTCGTTTTCTCAAAAAAAGCCTTCGAACAATGAACAATGCCATGTTCTTGGGATAATGATTTTAGATAGCAATTGGGAATAGGATTCGTTGTAAAACCTTTGGAAATATCACAAAGGATTCCGAAGTGTTTATCGCCTTTTTCTTTTGAAAAATGCACG
>QNXT01000234.1 GCA_003973505.1 Bacteroidota bacterium | reverse complement strand
GGACTATTCAACCAACCTAACCCTTCTTCTTCCTAATCCTTCTTCTTCTTAAACTTCCCATCTTTCCAGGCCTCGATAAACTTGGCCCAGGCAAAAGGGTTTAAGATTTGAACGGGCATATACTGACCATTATAATAGGATTTTCGCACGACCTCACTCATATCGTAGCGGTAGTTCATCGCACCATCGTAATCCAAACTCCTACCCCGCTCTTTCATTTCTTCCAAAGCCAAATTTTTCATAGCACGGTCGTAATCATTCTCAGGTACACGATGTTGAACAATGGCAAATTCCAAATCTTCAACAGTTGGCCATGGGTAAATTACCGTTACGGTAAGCAATATGGTATCGGTTTCCATCATTTGGAAAAGAGAGTAACGGTTCTGACTAAGCGTATCAGGGATTTGATAATAGGAATCTTGATAACCCACTGCTGTAAATAGAATGCGATCGCCACGATGAGCAACAAATGAGAAAAACCCATCATAGTTGGACACGGTTCCATAGTTGGAACCTTCGACACGGATATTGGTATAGGGTATGGGCTTCAAGCTATCGCCCGTGATTACTACACCCGAAAACTGCACTAAGTCGTCGTTACCAAACATCGACCAAGCAGATTGCTGACCAACTGCAGGAGTGGCAAACAAAAAGAAAACGAAGGCTATTATTTGATTTATACGACTCATTAAAAACAAAAGTAATTAAAATGTATTGACCTAAAATTATTGCTTCAAAAGATAAACGTTAAAAAAACCAAATTGCATTTTTCTGAATCACCTTTTGGATTCTCAGGCACAACTATCATTTTAACCCCTATAAGTTTGACGTTTCTTTTTTGCCGTTTTACTGCGCTGTTTCTCCATGCGCTTTTTGGTTTTCTTGGAATTAACAACCGTACCACAGCTTGTAATGCTAAATGCAGCTGGAACGGCGATTAATAATGCTGCAATGGTAAATTTTCTAATATTCATATCCACTTATTTTTTATACAAACAAAATAGTCAATAATTTAAGAGTAATCAGGCGAACCTTTGGCTCGCTTTCTCTTTCCTTTGAACCAACGCTTTAAAAAGAACTCTTTTTTGTGATTATTATACCGATCAGCCTTTTTATAATTTTTCTTCATCGATTTCTTAGCCGATTTCGACTGATGACTCGCATTGCGCTTTACGGCCTCTTGGTATTTGGCTTCTGCTTCTTTTTGTTGCTGGGCTTTTTTCTTCTCCATCTGGCGCAAATCACGCTTTTGCTTATGTCTCACACTCCACTTATGACAGCTTGTAGTGCCCAATGCGATACTTAGAATCAATAAAAGAAATAATAGCTGCTTTGGTCGCATAATCGATATAATTGTTAATTAGGAACAATAAACTAACGCAAACTTTTGCTTTTAATTATCATCATCCTCCACAAAAACAATTTCTGCATCGGGTAAATACTTCTTCACATTCTTACGCTCAGTCTTATCCATCGTATTTTTAGGAATTTCAATATAAGTCAACTCTCCTAATTCTGAAATATCACTTGGTAAATACTCCAATGGATTATTGCTCAATAATAAACGCTCAAGACTTTGCATATAGCTAATAACCGAAGGAATTTCATATAATTCATTATAGGAAGCATCAAGCACCTCCACTTCCTCTAGTTTTTGTATTTCGTCGGGCAAACTACCAATTTCATTATGTGAAATATACAACTCTTTCAGCACAGGAAAATTTCCAATACTTCCTGGCAATTCTTTTAATCCACAATACGAAAAATTCAACACTTCTAACTTAGTAAGAGGCTTAATAGCTCGCAATACCTGATTGATATTTAATCGGTCATTATTTGCCAAATCAAGGGTGGTTAGTCTTTTTATTTTTGCAATATCCTCAGTAAGACTACGGAGTTTATTATCCTTTAAGATCAAACTTTCAAGAGAGCTAATTTGTGCCAAATAGCGAAATGAAGTATCCCAGGCGCAAGATGGATTTCCACTTAAATCCAAATAACTTAAACCTTGCACATTCCCCACTTCCATGGGAACTGTATCCAACTTCAAATACGACAAATCAACCTCCTGCAATGTAGGAATAGCCGAAAGCGGAACAAATGCCTGATTCATATCTAACGATAAATCTCCAGACAGGCTAATGAAAATCAACTCCTGCATTTTACTAAGCTCTTCGGGAATTTCACGAAGTGGGTTACTACCAATATACAAACGCTCTAGATTGCCATAGTACATCGGGTTCGACATATCAAAATTGATGGTATTGAAATTATTACTATCTAAATACAATACTTGAAGGTTGCGTAAGCGAGTCATTTCACGAGGAAGCTCTCCAAAATTATTATTACTCAGCTTCAGTATTTGCAACTTACGGAAACGCCCAATATCGCGTGGGATTCTATCCAATCCCTGTCCCGATAAATCCAAAATATAAACTTCGGCAGGCTTCTTTAAAGCTTTTTCCAGATTTGTGTAAACAGTTTCTTCTGCTAACTCCTCTTCGGATAATAATCGACTTTGCGCCGAGATGATTGCTGTCGAGAAAATAAAAACGGTAAATAGTAAAAATAAATGCTTCATAGTTTAATCTTATTTAAGAGTTTCAAAAATAAGAAATTTACCTTAGCGACATACCGCTATTTTTGCTTTATTTCAAATAGGAAACCTCAAAAGAGTAATTGCCTGTATTTCCTTTTTTATAAGGCTGCAAGAAATTATTCACCCATTGCATTGGGCGAAACACTCAAATTATAATGGTTCTGAGTACAAGCAACAGTAGGTTCAGGATATTCAAAAACATCCGACCGTTGCTCAGTTAAGGCCATGGAATAACCGAAAATACCTTGATATTCGGCCACATCCTCCCCCATTTCTTCTAATTGATTTAAGTAGGCTTGTATGGACTTGGATTCCACTAAAATCACTTTATCTGCATCGTTTATTTTGGGACTGTGATTGCGTGTATGGTCGTGATTAAACATCAAAATGCGTCGTCCATCGGCTGTAATACCAATTACTCTATAAGTCATGCTTTTGCCTACGGCTGGCATATTAAAAATATTCCGGTCGGTTGCCAAAAATGGGATATTATTTTCCTGCATCACTTTTTTCAATTGCTCATCATTTTTTTGATAATCAGACAAAAGCAACTGTTTAAGATTGATTTCTGAGTCAAGTTTGCCAAATATTTTTTCTTCAGCTATTTCCTGAGCCGAACGAGCATTAGTCGCAAAATTATGGCGATTTTCTTTAAATCCTTT
>QNXT01000292.1 GCA_003973505.1 Bacteroidota bacterium | reverse complement strand
TTAATTTCGACCTCTGCAAATTTGTCAGGAACACCTACCCCCAAACATTTTGACGAAATTGCACCGGTTATTTTGCAAAAGGTAGATTATGTCGTAAATTTGCACCGGAAATCAATATCAGAAAAGACTTCCAAAATTATCAGATGGAGTAAAGAAAACGGTATTGAAATAATAAGAGATTAATGAAAGAGACCATACAATATACAAACGCCATTGCGCAACCTATTTTTAAAATTATTCACCAAGCCGGCAAAGAACTTCAATTGCCGGTTTATGTTATAGGCGGCTATGTCCGCGATTATATTCTTCAACAAAAACAAGCTAAAGATATTGATATTGTTGCCATAGGCAGTGGTATTGAGCTGGCACAAAAAGTTGCTTCGTTATTACCTCACAAGCATCAAATCAATATTTATAAAAATTTCGGTACCGCTATGATTAAATCCGATGATGTGATTCTCGAATTTGTCGGTGCCCGAAAAGAATCTTATAATAGAAACAGTCGAAAACCCATTGTAGAAAACGGTTCAATGGCAGATGATCAAAAACGTCGTGATTTTACTATTAATGCTTTGGCAATCAGCTTAAATGAAAATGATAAGGGTACTCTGATTGACCCTTTTGACGGCTTGGAAGATTTAAAAATGAAAATTATCCGTACACCGCTTGATCCGGATATCACCTTTTCAGATGATCCACTCAGAATGATTAGAGCCATTCGTTTTGCTTCGCAATTGCATTTTATGATTCACCCTGATACATTTGAAGCCATCAAACGCAATAAAAAACGCCTGAAAATTTTATCCAAAGAACGTATTATTGACGAGTTTAACAAAATTATGTCTCACAACAAACCCTCTGTCGGACTGAAATTGTTATTCCAAGCCGGTTTATTAGACGAATTTTTTCCGGAGTTAAAACAACTACAAGGCGTTGAAGAAAATGACGGAAAATTGCATAAGGATAACTTTTACCACACTTTGCAAGTAGTTGATAATGTGGCTGCTATATCTGATAATATTTGGTTACGTTGGGCAGCTTTACTACACGATATCGGCAAACCTTCTACCAAGCGCTATCACGATAAAAACGGCTGGTCTTTTCACGGACACGAATTTGTCGGCAGTAAAATGGTGCCTAAAATTTTTAAACGACTCAAATTACCATTAGGACAACCCATGCAATATGTTCAAAAAATGGTTTTATTGAGCTCACGCCCTTTGGCATTGGTAGATGATGTAACAGATTCTGCCGTGCGGCGCTTGCTTTTTGAAGCCGGTGATGATATAGAAGATTTAATGCTGCTCTGCGAAGCGGATATTACGACCAAAAACAAGCGTAAATATGAAAAATACCGTCAAAATTTAAAAGAAGTCCGTCAAAAATTGATAGAAATAGAAGAACGTGATAAAGTAAGGAATTTTCAACCGCCTGTATCCGGTGAAGAAATTATGCAATTTTTTAAGCTGAAACCTTCCAAAGAAGTAGGATTGATTAAAGAAGCCATAAAAGAAGCTATTCTTGAAGGCACGATCCCCAACGAATACGAAGCTGCACAAAAATATATGCAAAAAATAGGTAAAGAGATTATTGAAAAAAAATCTTAACTTTGTTTTGAGATAAAATATATTCCAGATAACCATATTTTTTATTGTTCGCGACTGTAAAGATGGCCTGCAAATGTTAAACTAACAATAATATAACAATGAAAATGTCAACAGGACTAATAATAGTTTTTTTAATCTTGATTACTTCATTTGGATTATTTGCTTGTAAAGGAAAAATTCAAAGAAAGGAAAAAGTAACTCAAGAAGATAATGTTAAAAAAACAAAAGTAAAGGACAACCCTTACCCTGGATTACGAAAACTAGCAATGAATGTGACACCTGAACAATTACAATTGCAACTTGAAAATGAAAATGACATTTATGGAATTGTCATGGATTGGAACAGGGGACATGTAATTGCGACTGTTGTTGCATTGAAGACCGGGGATGCTAGTCTCTATTTGAGTACTGGACAAATTTTTATCGGTGGATATGCCCATGAAACAGTGGTTAATGCTGCAAAACAGTTTGTAGCAGAAGGAGAAAAATACTTACAGAAAGCTAAAAAGACAGATAATACAGAGCCAACTAAAGAAAATAAAGTTGATTTCTACTTCCTGACTAAATCCGGCAAATATTACATAGAGGATGATTTAGGAAATATTGAGAATGAAACATCAGAATTCTTTGAACTTTTTATGGCGGGAAATAAAGTAATAACTGAATATCGAATGATTTCAGAATAAAAATAGCAGTCATTATAAAAAATATACTTCATATCGCAATTAGTTGTAAATATGAAGTTTACGTTACTTAATTTAAGATACCGGTAAAAATGAAAAAATCAGAAAAATGATTACTAAATTGTTGTTAATTAATCAAACTAAAAAATAAATAAAATGTTATATAAATTAAGAGTATTTTTAGAAACAAACGGAGACGATGTATATCGTGATATTGAAATTCAAGATGATGCTACTTTGGAAGATTTACACAATGTCATTGTTCAAAGTTTTGATTTTGACGGTTTGGAAATGGCCTCTTTCTACTTAACTGATGACGAGTTGAATCAAGGTATGGAAATTCCGCTTTTTAATATGGATGAGAACAATCCTGCCAACAATATGATGAGCAATACACTGGTTAAAGATGTGTTGAGTGAACAAACCCCTAACCTGCTCTATGTCTATGATTTTCTTAAAATGTGGCGTTTTTTGGTCAATTTTATGGAAACCGGTGACGAAGCACCGGGACTTGAATATCCACAAGTTGTGCAAGCTCAAGGTATTCGCCCTGAAGATCCACCCGAAATAGACTTTTCTGAACAGCCCGAAGACGAATTTGATGAATTTGGTAATTCTGATAACCCTTTCGGTGAATTTTACGGTTATGACGATAATGAATGGAATTAATATTATGAAAAAATTAGCTTTACTTCTTACAATATCTTTAACTACTATTTCTTTTGCCCAACAAAGATATAGTTTTCAAAATGTTATGATAACCAATGACAATTTTCCAAATGAACCGAGTATTATTGTCAATAAACATAATACACAAAATATTGTCGTAGGTGAAAATTCAACTCATTATTATGTCAGTAATGACGGCGGTACAACTTGGGTGCAACATACCATAAATTCTAATTGGGGTTATGGTGGTGATCCAAGTTTAAATTCTGATTATCAAGGAAATATATATATTCTCCATTTGTCTAACAGTGGC
>QNXT01000329.1 GCA_003973505.1 Bacteroidota bacterium | reverse complement strand
GTAATGCCTGTTGACCCTATTGAATTATGGAAATCACCACCCTTTGAACCCGAAATTCGTGATGGTAAAATATATGCTCGTGGTGCTGATGATGATAAAGGGCAATCCTTTATGCACATCAAAGCCTTCGAAACAATGGTTGCCACCGACACTCTGACTTGCAACGTAAAGTTCATGATTGAGGGCGAGGAAGAAATTGGATCGCCAAGTTTGGGAAAATGGTGCGAACAACATAAAGACATGCTTACTGCAGATACAATTCTTGTTTCTGATACAGGAATGATTGCACAAGATATTCCATCCATCACAACCGGGTTACGTGGTTTAAGTTATATTGAGGTGAAAGTTACAGGTCCCAATAAAGACCTTCACTCAGGTATATTTGGTGGAGCTGTTGCTAATCCTGCCAATGTACTTGCACAAATGATTGCTTCATTGATGGACGAGAATAATCATATTACCATTCCTGGTTTTTATGATGATGTGATAGAGGTAAGCGAGGAAGAACGTGCCGAGATGGCTAAAGCACCTTTCAACTTAGAAGAGTATAAAAAAGCACTTGACATAGAAGAAGTTCAAGGAGAAAAAGGATATAGCACAAACGAACGTACCGGCATTCGTCCTTCGATGGATGTAAATGGAATATGGAGTGGATATACTGGCGAAGGAGCAAAAACAGTTCTTCCCTCAGTTGCTCATGCAAAAATCTCATTCCGTTTGGTTCCAGGACAAGACAATGTAAAAATAAGCGAGTTAGCTAAAAAGCATATTGAATCCATTGCACCAAAATCAGTTAAAGTAGAAGTAACGCCATTGCATGGTGGTCAAGGTTATGTTTCGCCCATTACCATGCCAGCATATAAAGCCGCTGAAAAAGCCTATACTGAAACATTTGGTAAAAAGCCAATCCCAACCCGCTCAGGAGGAAGTATCCCAATTATTTCCACCTTTGAAGAAATACTTGGTATCAAATCTATTTTGATGGGTTTTGGATTAGAATCAGATGCAATCCACTCTCCTAATGAGAATTATCCTTTATTTAATTTCTATAAAGGAATAGAAACCATTGTAGCTTTCTATAAATACTTTCCAGAGGAGATGAAAAAATAAAAATGCTATTCACAAAATAGAAAAACCCACCTTTTGGATTAATTCAAAAGGTGGGTTTATCATTTTAAACACTTGATTTTACAATATCATTCAGCAATATGGTAACGAATAAGTTTCACCTTAAAAACCGTTGCAGAACCAGTAAATCGGTATGTATATTCAACTAAACCCACATTTTTTGCATAATAATAATGATTATAAAACGGATTTGGTTGAGCAGGATTTCCCATATAAACTTTAGCCCGATCGCGAGCCTCAATACAATGATTGAAAGTACCTGCAGGTACAATTATTTGTTTATCTTCATTATACATTATTTTAGAAATATGGTATAATGGCTTACCCGTTACCGAATTATATTTTGTTTTACTAAAAATGGTATCGGTAAAATTCACTTCTGACATAATTACATTTCCTAGTGAATCAACCAAATAACCCACAGAGTCGCGTACATAAGAAATAAACTTAGCATTTCCCTCTCTCACAGATATATAATAGGTTTTTGAATTTATCTCTTTTGTACCACTTATATAAACACTATCAATATTGCCAAAGGCCGTATCTCCGCCTGAAGCTGTTGGCCGATAGGATTGGTAAATCCAATAACTACCCGCTTTTAAGGGGATATAACCTTTCGATTGATACTTTGAGGAGTCTTGATCTTCTTTTACTTCATCCTTTTTACAAGCAAAAAAGCTTATCATTATCATTGATAATAATAGAATACTGATTTTTTTCATTTTAAATTGTTTTAATTCCTATGCAATTAAATCAACGTTAAACACCCTCTCTTTAGTATAAAACAAAAAAAAGGCAGAACCAATATTAGCTTCTGCCCTTTCAAATAATTATTTTTTGAAAATTAAAATCCAAATATCTCTTTTAATTTAGTATCCAATGAAGCATCACGCAAGCCGATGGCAATTATTTTACCATCACGACCTACCAAAACAGTATGAGGAATAGAACCCACTCCATATGTACGACCTGCTGCTGATTGCCAATATTTAAGATCACTCACTTGATGCCACTTTAAACCATCACTTTCAATTGCTTTTACCCAACTGGCCTTATCTTTATCCAAAGAAACGCCCAAAATATCAAAACCTTTATCATGGTATTTATTATAAAGGCTAACAACATGTGGATTCGCACGACGACATGGTCCACACCAAGAAGCCCAAAAATCGATAAGAACCACTTTTCCTTTTAATGACGACAACTTAAAATTTGGTCCTTCCGGAGTAGGCAAATCAATTTCAGGAGCCTCAACGCCAGGTCCTAAATACACCTTATTCTTTTCCGATTGATATTGATTATAAACGGATTTTACAAAAATATTATTAGGATATTTTTTAAGAAGATTGGAGGTATATTTACCATAGAAATCCATATTCTTCTTCATATCAATATCGTTAAGATAAATCAGGCCTGCCAAACTGTTTTGCTTTAGCATTTCTGACTTTAGGAAGTTTATTCTTTGCGTCTCCACTTCCTGATACTTTTTTGTTAATATTTGGCCAACAGAATCTTGCTCAGGCGTACCATACACTTTTTTGTACTGAGCTTCCAAATCCACTTTTTGCTCATCGAAAGTCTTCAACTGCTTATTCAAATTAAAGAAGTTCTCTGTCTCCTTACTTCCTGATACCGATTGAATTTCGTTCATTTTTTTCGCATCAATACTAATTTTCATTCGATCGTTTGGTGATAGAATAACAATAGTAAACTGCTTACCACCAAAAGAAATTTGATAAAAATTTGGAGCTTCAGTAGAAAAATCAAATTGAAAATGCTGTTTTTCACCAGCCTTATTAACATCTAACTTTGCTGTATCAATAGGAATCAAATTCTTTCCTCCCAATTTTAGCAAATAAATTTCCGGACTATTTGCATTAATAATTTCACCCTCAACTCGGGTATTTGTTAGCATTTGAGCTTGAGCAATACCAAATCCTAAAATCAGTAAAAAAGAAATAAACGATGTTCTAATCATAATAAATGTTTTGAATACTAATAAAACGAGGGCAAAGATAATAAAATAAACATGCACAAAACTATATATTTAAGCAAACTAAAATCTCGTAATTAACTGACACAGTAGCACTAAAAGCTATAAATAATTATTTATCAATTAATATTTAAGCTAAAAATATAAGGAAACAATTCA
>QNXT01000017.1 GCA_003973505.1 Bacteroidota bacterium | reverse complement strand
ATCTTTGCACCAAATACCACTCGAAATAGCCCGCTATTACTTCGTGATATTTAGCAACAAATCTGGTCTGCTATTGACTTTCTGTGAGTGAAATCTTACGTCGAACTCAGGTTATTAAAATCGTTAATCGATGTACCAATTACATTAACACATGCACCATCGTTAGAAGGGTTCAGATGGTTTAAGTCCATATTATAAAAAATGC
This sequence comes from Bacteroidota bacterium, assembly GCA_003973505.1. Next base: position 3,087 of record QNXT01000017.1, on the reverse strand, counting down.
AATCGTATTTTTTGATATTTTTGCTTATTAAATCATTTATTCTTTTACTTATGAAAAAGATTCAATTATTTGCTTCAATCGTTCTCGTTATGGGCGTATTATTAGCCGTTTCATGCAAGAAAAAAGACACTATAACGCCAGAAGAATTTGTGCAAGACAAACCGCACGATAAGGATGTTATCGGGTATTGGATTGGATATGCGGATGTGACTTTTAAAACGGTAAATGGTGAATTAATACTTGATGTAACCGACACATCCACTATTTATCCTGCCGTGAATGAATATAAAAAAGATGGTTCTGACTTTTCATATCGATTAAAAAAAGAAAATGGGCACTATATACATTCATACGATCCTAACAGCAAAATCAGCTTGAACTATTGGTATACAGGAGTGTCGGGAAATCAAAAAACACTTTATGATGTGTTTTCTATTGGGGGAGCAGACCCTTCATCAACTATAGATTTTGATTATCAAGTGTATAATACAGACACATTAATTATTCACATTTATTCTACTGATGAAAAACGTTTATTAGTACGTATTGCCGATCCTTCAAAAATCCCTTCAGGATTAAAAATTAAAGAATAATAAGCTATCTATTTATGAAGCAGTACTCTATATGGAATAAAATTTTTGGTTTAATGCTGTGTTTTGCATTGACATCAAACATATTACAGGCTCAAGAATCTTCCTTACAGGATATTCTAAGTGATGCTATGCAACGCAATTTACAAATTCAACAACAACAGTCGCGCATAAAACAAGCCGAAGCAATAGACCAATCAGGAATTGGTTGGTTTATGCCAAAAGTAAATTTAACAGGCGGATATACTTGGTTTAACCAAGATATGGAAGTAAATATGAAAATTGTAAAACCCGCCTTGGATAATGTAGCGGGAGTGTATGGCTCCACTATTGCTGCGGACTTAGGTTTGGGCTCGGGAACACAAGATGAGATTCAACAAAAAATCACTGCTGCCTTAGGGAAATTACCCAATGACAATATCGCATTCGATTTTAATCAGTTCCCCAATGCATCCATCAATGCGGTTCAACCACTATTTACCGGAGGTAAAATCATTTCGGCCAAAAATACAGCAAGTATTACATCAAGCCTTACACAACTGCAAATGACTGAGACAAAGAATATCATCACAAAAAAGATTGTGGATGAGTATTTCTTAGTTGTTCTTCTCGAAGAGGTAGTTGATTTGAGAAAACTTTTAGTTGAGGACATCGAAAAGCATACAAACAATATCAAGCGCATGATTGAATCAGGCGTTTTACCGAAACATATTAAACTTCGTGCTGATGTTACCTTGGCTAAAGCAATACGAGAACTGGAGGATGAAAAAACACGTCTTGATATCGCACGATCGGCGCTAAACATAAGTGCGGGATATCCTGAAGACACGACCTTAGTGCTTGCCGATAGCCTTCACTTCAAAATTCAAAACATCTCGGTTGAACAATTAGAAACACATGCCAAACAAGATTTACCCATATTTCAACTAGTTGAACACAAAAAACGTTTGATTGAGGAAAATTATAATGCACAACGCGCCAATATGTTTCCTCAGATATTCGCCTATGCAAATTATAGCTTCTTCAACAATTATATGCCAATCGTTATGGCTCCTTTTACCGTAGGCGTACAACTACGATATAATATTTTCAATGGAGGAAGTGATCTGAAAAAACTTCAGGCAAGTAAGTATATGCTTGAAGAATCGCAATTGAGTACAGAGCAAGCCGAATTGAAAGTCAACTTTGCAATTGATAAAGCCTATAAACAAATGGAGTCGGCTAAAAACCGATATTTAAGACTGAATTCCACCATTGAAATGGCTCAGGAAAATTACCGCATATCGAAAAAACGATTTGAACAAGGTATTGGAAAATCGGTGGATGTACTCGATGCCTTTACAATGCTTGAATCGGCACAAATTGAACAATTATTGTCACTTTATGCATATTATGTGGCATTGAACAACCTCTATTTTGCAAGTGGCCAGAGCCAAAAAATTGTTGATGTTTTGAAATAAAAAATTAGATTTATTACTATGAATAAAAAGCTCATATTTGGATTAATTCCTGTGGTGATTATCATTGTTGCCATTGTGGTTTTAATTGTGCATAATACAAAAAAAGAGCCCTACGTAATGACTGGCTTAATAGAAACCGTACAAGTAAATGCCTCCTCATTACTACCTGGCCGCATCGATTCGTTATGGGTTGAAGAAGGGGACAGCGTACAAAAAGGACAAATCGTTGCTACCCTTGAAACACAAATACTTGATGCCAAATTAGGTCAAGCAGAAGGAATGGCCAAATCAGCTGCTTCCTTAGCAGATATGACTCGTGGTGGAACCCGCGAAGAACGACTACGAAGTGCAAAAAATCAATACAATATTGCCAAAACACAATTCAAATTTGCCAAAGACTCTTACAATCGTTATCGAGCACTATACAAAGACAGCATTATTTCTGCCCAAGAGATGGAAGTTGTTGAAGCACGATACCATTCGTCAAAGGAACAATTAGATATTGCTCATAATTTATACACTATGGCAAAAAAAGGCGCTCGACCTGAAGAAATTGAAGCCGCCGAAGGTCAAGAGCAAGCCGCCGAAGGATTGGCTAATGAAGCAAAAGCCCTGCATAATGAAACAATCATTCGCTCTCCGGTAAAGGGCATTATTGCCGAGCAAATGGCTGAAGAAGGCGAAGTAATCGGTTTGGCTTATCCCATTTTTACGGTGATTATTCCTGAGCGGAACTATGCCCTACTACAAGTTCGCGAAGATTTTATGAAATATTTTAAGATTGGCAGCAAGCATATTGTACGTATTCCTGCTTTAGGCAATAAAGAATTTGAAATGGAAGTGCATCATATTTCCGTATTAGCCGATTTTGCCACATGGGAACCTACACAAATGAGAGGCGATTACGATTTAAAGAGTTTTGAAGTGCATTTAAAACCCGAAACACCCATCAAAGATTTGCATCCCGGAATGTCGTTCCAAGTTGAGATTAATTTGGATGAGGAATAAATGAGATTTCCTGTTTTTCATATCATTAA
>QNXT01000300.1 GCA_003973505.1 Bacteroidota bacterium | reverse complement strand
TTCTATATTAGTCTTATCAGAGAGAACAACAGCGCATCCCCAGTTGTGAATAAGCGTATGGAAATCATCAACTCCAGTTGCTTCAAGCAGTGCCTCTTTGTCATATATACTACTCTTCATAAGCTCATGCAGCAGCTTTGCACCTCCATAGTTTCGAAGCAAATAGGTACCAAACGCACTCACTTTTCCATAGTGTGCTACGCCATTACCCCACTGTGTGAGCGAGAGGGTATTGTGTGCATTGAAACTAGGGTAACGCCCCTTTTTATTATTGCCACTACCTGCACTCCCATCGTTTGGATCTACATTTCTAGGACCCTTATATGCAATCTTTGTTGCAAGCAGATCTTCTGTTGCTTCTGAGAGCATCTCGTTAAACCATGTATCATCGTGGATATCTTTTAAGATAGCACGCTGGTAGAAGTGGATCATATGCTGGAATTCATGGTCAAGTGTCGTAAAGGTCTCTTTTTCATCAGTAGCTAAGAGATTAGCATTAACATAAAACATAACCCGCTCATTCGATGCAGCTAAAAAGCTCTTTTTAAAGTTATCTTTTGGCCAATAAAATCCTGCTACACCGCTATTGTACATATTATAGACGAGAATATCTATCGTATTATCATTAGCAATAAGGTGGCTATCTACATCCTTTGCATCATCTCCCCACTCTTTAGAGTAGATATTGGTCTCCCAGTCATAGATATCGTTATTTAGTCCACTCTTTAAGAAGGTATCACTCAAATTATCAAGCGAGCTGCTTTTGATACTCAAACCATCTTGGAGCCAGATAACTAAACTCTTATCTCCCTGTGCGGTTGCAATAGTGCTTTTGACTCGAATTGCTGTCGCATTGATTTGCCGCTTGCAGTTATAGTTGCTATCCATATCGACACAAAAAGAGGCAGTTGCTCCTTGGCTAGCTCTATTTTGAGGAGTAAGCCTTTCATAACTCTCATCGCTACTGCTGCTACCAACACGCAAAAGCTTAAAGGTTTGCTCTCTAAATTGCATTACTCTTTTTACAACACTATCGCTATTTTTAGGATTGCTATCTAAGGTTTCGTTGCTTTCGTTTAATACCCGGCTGCTTTTTTTATTATTTACCGATATTGGCTGATTATCAAAATGGCTTGTAGTAACGACATAAAGGCTTTTTGGGTTAGAGCCTAAGTTAATATGGAGTGTTGCATCGGTAACATTTATAACTGTAGCAAGAGAGTTTGGCTCAGTTAAATCATAGCTAGCTTCAACAGGCTTAAAGTTGCTGCGGCTGGCATGACTACCATCGCCACCACATCCAGCTATAAATATAAGTGCACTAAGGAGGCTAAGTAGTCTCATGCAGTTTCCTTTTTGTAGTTTGGTGCAAAAAGGATTAGATAAACTCTACCCCCTTATCACCGCTTTCAAGATGCCCAATCACATATGCGTCGGTATCTGCAAGAATTGTATCGACATCTTTGCTATCTACAATCCATACCATACCAACACCCATATTAAATGTTCGCATCATCTCATCTTTGGCAACAAATTTGCCAATATGTTCAAATATTGGTAATATTTTAATATTTTTCTCATTAATAACTGCTTTAATTCCCTCCGGAAGCACTCGTGGAAGGTTTTCTACAATACCACCACCAGTGATATGCGCTAGAGCAACTATGTGATCTTTGTGTGCTTTAAACTCTTTTACATAGATTCTTGTTGGTGTAAGAAGAGTCTCGAAAAGTGGCTTCCCTAAAAACTCATCTTTGTAATCCATACCCAACTTATCGAAGAAAATCTTTCTTACAAGCGAGTAACCGTTAGAGTGGATACCACTACTTGGCAGTGCTAGCAGTACTTGCCCCTCTTTTACAAGCGATACTCTATCCATCTGGCTCTTTTCTGCAACACCTACTGCAAAGCCTGCTAAGTCGAAATCATCTTCGCTATACATTCCTGGCATCTCAGCAGTCTCGCCACCAACAAGCGCACACTCTGCTAGCTTACAACCATTTGCAATACCCTTTACAACCTGCGCTGCATCTTCGCGTACAAGCTTTCCTGTTGCATAGTAGTCTAAGAAAAATGCAGGAGTACCAAAGTTACAGATAAGGTCATTAACACACATTGCAACCAAGTCAATTCCAACAGTATCTAACTTTTTACTCTCGATTGCAATTTTTAGCTTTGTTCCAACACCATCAGTAGCACTTAAAAGCACGGGCTCTTTATAGCCACTTGGCAATGCATAAGCCCCTGCAAATGAGCCAATCCCACCAATAACATTACTATCGAAAGTAGATTTTACATCCTCTTTAATATCTTCAATAAAGCCATTTCCTGCATCTATATCGACACCTGCATCTTTATAACTAATCTTATCGCTCATTAACTTCCTTTACTTGTGATTGCATGGAGGCAAAACATTTTTTAAAACCGCACGAACCGGGCAAAAGCCTGTTGCTCCATCGACTAATAGTGCAATAATTAAAAGTAGTTGCATTATAAATGCTAACTTGAACTCCTGGTTGCCAGCTAGCCCCATCGATACCCCAATGATTATAGCAATAATGATACTTCTCATTCTATCAACGCACATATTTCTTCCTTTATACTAATGAATAAATTATACCAAAAGCTGTTTAAGGGCAGCTCTAAGCTTGCTTAGTTTTGAGTCTGGCGCAGTAATTATCCAGCGCACATAGTTGTTTTCGAACTCTCTTATAATATTGCTAATTTCGCAGCGCTCTAGGTGGTATTCGACTTGCCGCTGCATCGAGTAGGGGGCTGTGTAGATATACTCTTCGCTCTTTTCGTATGGGATAAGTGTAGCTGCCTCAATTGCAGCTTTTGCAGCTGAGCTATACGCTCTAACCATCCCGCCAACGCCCAGTTTTATCCCACCAAAATAGCGCACAGTTAGTATGCCAGCTTCTATAATAGAGCCGCCTCTAAGCTGGTTGAGTGTTGGGGTGGCTGCTGCACCCTTTGGCTCGCCATCATCAGAGCTATTCTCTACAATTTGCGCAAACTCATTTAGGTAGCGGTAGGCATAGATGATATGGTTTGCTTTTGGATGCTTTGCCTTTAACTCTTCGTGAAACTCTTTAAATTGATTATACGGAACTAAAAACGATAAAAACTTTGACCGCTTCACTTCGGTTTGGGCTTGAAAAATCGACTCTACAGTGTACATAAACGCGCTAAAAAAGAGGTTTTCTTGAGTAGCTATGATGCAGTGGTAATTGGCGCGGGTGCAAGTGGTATGGTTGCTGCAATAAGGCTTGCACAAAGCGGAAAAAAAGTTGCAATTATCGAGCGCCAAAATCGGGGTGGTAAAAAGATTTTAGCGAGTGGTAATGGGCGCTGCAATATTGCAAATAGCTCCATAAAACAGAAGAATTTCTATATTAGAAACAGAAAACTTTTAAACGAGCTACTCCAACACTACACCTTAGCAGATGTAGAAGAGTTTTTTAAATCGTTGGGTTTAGCCTTTAGCAAAGTTGCAGATGGCAGAATTTTCCCCCAATCGATGAGTGCACTCTCTGTTTTAGAGCTCCTTGAAGCTGCGCTTAAACAGTATAAGATTAGCCTTTTTTATGGTGTAGAGTCCTTTACAATTACAGGGCACTTTACGCTACGCTTT
>QNXT01000327.1 GCA_003973505.1 Bacteroidota bacterium | reverse complement strand
TTCACCATACTTTTTCTTAACTACTTTAGTCATAGCCATTAATGGAGAATCAACGGTTGCCAAATCTTTTGCTAAATCAGGATGAAATTTCTCTATATAGTTTACAATAGCAGGGCAATCTGATGATATTAGATGTTCAAATTTCTTCGATTCAAGTAGCTCTTTATATTTTTTTGCCGCCAAATCGGCTCCAAAAGCAACCTCTGTTACTTTATAAAAACCTAATGATTTTAGCATCCCAACTATGGTTCCTGCATCTTCATATTCTAAAAATTCTGCAACATAACTAGGTGCAACCAAGGCAACGGTTTTATGGCTTGAATCTAATAAACTCAAAACATCATCCACATTTTGCATATAGGTTTTTGCCCCTTGACTACAAACTTTGACACAGTTGCCACAAGCAATACAGCGTTCTGTAATTACCTCAGCTTGCCCATCCATTATTTTAATGGCCTTTACAGGACATTCCCTAACGCAGGTGTAGCAAACTCTACACCTGCCTTTAAGGGTATAAACTAGGGGGGTATGCGTATCTAAAGTAGTCATTTGCTTACTATACAAAGTTTCTTAGATGTTTACATTTATTAGCAAGATTTTTATCATCTTAACTATCTTAATTGATAAGTTCTATGAAGTAAATGATGACTTTTTTCACCGAGTGGTTCACCGAGATAGTTTTCATACAATTGGTTTACCATATGGTTTCTATGCGATGCTTTTATGGTGTCGGCATCATCAATATCATATAGTGCCTTCATTCTCTTTTTAACAGCATCTACATTTTGATTTATTGGTTGACCGCCGCCATTAATACAGCCTCCCGGACAAGCCATTACTTCAATAAAGTGTAAATCCTCTCGGCCATTTCGAATTTCATCGAGTAATAATTCGGCATTTTTAAGACCGCTTACTACAGCAAATCCAAAAGTAGTACCGTTAATCTCTATTTTAGTTTCCTTTCGGCCTTCACAACCCCTCACGTCTTTAATTTTATATTGAGATAATTCTTTACCTGTTAATCTGTAATATGCAGTTCTAATTGCAGCTTCCATTACACCTCCAGATGTTCCAAATATTTTACCAGCAGAACTGTGCATTCCAAGTGGTGAATCAGCCATTTCTGGTTCCAGATTCTTCAAATCGATACCATGGAAACGGATGAGTTTAGCTAACTCTCGTGTGGTTAAAATCGCATCAACATCAGAAATGCCATTTTGCATCATAGTGTCCTGTTGTTGTTCGAATTTTTTAGCAGTACATGGCATTACAGCTACCGAGTATAAATCTTTTTGCTCTATTTTTTCGGTTTCTGCAAAATAGCTTTTTATTACCGCTCCCATCATTTGTTGAGGTGATTTACAAGTAGATAAGTTTGGTATAAAATCGTGCTGAAAACCTTCTGCATATTTTATCCATCCAGGGCAACAGCTTGTAAACATGGGTAGTTTGCCTCCCGTTGTAACTCGCTGTATTAATTCGGCAACTTCTTCAATAATTGTTAAATCAGCAGAAAAAGAGGTGTCGAAAACCACATCGAAACCGATCTTTCGTAATGCGGTATTCAATACTCCTTTAATATCAGTTCCGGAGTCTAAACCAAATTCCTCGGCAATAGATACTGAGATTGATGGAGCATGCTGTACGACAACTGTTTTGCTTGGGTCTTGTAAATTGGCTTCTATTTCTGTGAAGTGACATTTTTCTCTTAATGCTCCGGTAGGACAAACATTAATACATTGTCCGCAGTTTACACATTTAGATAAGTTTAGTCCTTCGTTAAATGTAGTTCCAATAATTGTTTTATTTCCTCTTCCTACAAACTCAATAGCAGAAACTGCTTCAATTTCTTCACAAACTCTTACGCATCGACCACAAAGAATACATTTTGCAGGATCTCGTACAATACTCGCACTGGAAACATCTAATTTATACTTCTGTTTATTTCCAACGATTCTTCTGTTTCTTACGTGGTGTTCGTTTGACAATGACTGTAATTCACAATTATTATTACGCTCACAATACAAACAGTCGTCCGGATGGTCGGCCAATAGCAACTCAATAATTGTTTTGCGTGAATTAATAACTCTTTGAGAATTTGTAGTGATACTCATATTGTCGGTAACGGGCTCAGAGCATGAAGGAACCAAGTTTCTTCGGCCTTCGACCTCTACAACACACATACGACACGCACCTGAAGGTAACATGCCCTTCATATGGCAAAGTGTTGGTACTTTGATAGAATTTCTATTGAGTACTTCTAATATTGTTTCGCCTTGTTCTGCTTGAACTTTCTTATTATTTATTTCTATTGTATAGCTCATTTCTTTGTTTTTTGTCTGAAAAAATCAGATTTCAATTTTCTTATAAAATATCAATAGCATCGAATTTACAAACCTCATCGCAAGTGCCGCAGCCAATACATTTATCTTCAATGATATAGTGCGCTGATTTTCTTGCTCCAAGGATAGCATCTGTTGGGCATTTTTTTGCACAAATGGTACATCCAGTACATTTATTTACATCAATTTTAAATACCCTTAAACTTTGACAAACACCCGCATCGCATTTTCTTTCGAAAATATGCTCTTCGTATTCGTGTTTAAACCATTTTAAAGTACTTAAAACTGGGTTTGGGGCTGATTGTCCTAATCCACAAAGGGAAGTGTCTTTAATAACTTCAGCTAAACTTTCCAATTCCATAATTCCTCTAAATCTTACTAAAGCATCGTTCGACTGGTTATCAGGTTTGGTTGTAATCATTTCTAAAATTTCTAACATACGACCAGTGCCTTCTCTACAAGGAATACATTTACCGCAGCTTTCACGCTGAATAAAATCCATAAAGAATTTTGCAACATCAACCATACAGGTATCTTCGTCCATTACAACCATTCCTCCCGATCCCATCATGGCACCTATTTCCAATAAACTTTCGTAGTCTATCTGAATGTCGAGGTTTTGTTCGGTTACGCAACCTCCGGATGGTCCTCCCATTTGAACCGATTTGAATTTTTTATTGTTTAGGATACCGCCTCCAATATTAAAAATAATGTCTTTGATGGTGGTTCCCATTGCAACCTCTACAAGTCCTGTAAGTGTAATCTTTCCAGATAGGGCAAATACTTTTGTGCCCTTACTTGTAGCAGTTCCATATTTATTAAAGGCTGCAGCACCATTATTAATAATCCATGCAATATTTGAAAGTGTTTCAACATTGTTGATGATTGTTGGTTTCTGAAACAAACCACTTACTGCAGGAAATGGAGGTCTTGGTCGTGGCATTCCTCGCTTTCCTTCAATACTGTGGATAAGAGCGGTTTCTTCTCCACAAACAAATGCTCCTGCACCTTTTTTAATGATGAAGTCTAGATCGACACCTGTTCCAAAAATATTTTTT
>QNXT01000108.1 GCA_003973505.1 Bacteroidota bacterium | reverse complement strand
TCGTTGCATGAAAAGCATAAAGTAGTTGTTCATGAGGATGTACTAAATGAAATAAAAGAAGAGCTTAAATAATGCATAAATACTTATTAGCCATATTGATATTATTGTCATTTTCGTCTTGCAATCAAAAAGAAGCTATTGACCAGCGAAAAGTGATTGCTCAGGCTTATGATTATAAGCTGTATGAAGAAGATTTAATTTCAGACATACCATCACATTTAACAGGAAAGGATAGTTTGCTTTTCGTAAACAGTTATATCAATAGTTGGTTGTTTGAAATGGCGGAATTGCATGTGGCTGAAAATAACTTAAAAGAAGCTCAAATCGATTTTTCACGGCAAATTACTGATTATCGGAATTCGTTGACTATTTATGAATATGAAAAACGATTGATTGAACAGCGTTTGGATACGGTAGTTACTTATGATCATGTAAAAGCCTATTACGATAAACACCAAAAGGAATTTACCCTAAAGAAAAACATCGTACAAGTTTCATACATTAAGCTTTATAAAGAAGACAAAGCCAATGCTAGGTTGGTAAAAAAACTTTTAAGATCGTATAAAGAAAAGGATATTGAGGAGTTGAAAAGCATTGCTGATAATATTGCTGTTAGCTCCTTAATAGATGAAGACACTTGGCTGTATTTTAATGATTTACTTAAAGAAATACCCATTAAAACATATAATCAAGTTTCATTTTTGAAGAACAATAGAGTCATTGTGGAACAAGATTCATTATTTACATTCTTAATTCGTATAAACAATTTCAAGATTGCTGATAGTGTGTCTCCCATTGAGTTTGAATATGACCGCATTGTTTCAACCATTATAAATATACGCAAATTAGAATTGATTAAGCGTATGGAACAAGAAGTGTTTAAAAAAGCTCAAGAAGAAGGCAAAATTAAAGTTATCAACTGATTAAATTAAAACACACTAAACTTATGAATCATAAAGTACTGAGAATAATGATGATTGCCGCATTTGTAATGACTGGACTATCCTCATTTTCACAAGGGAAATTAATAGATAAAGTTGTTGCCGTAGTGGGTGATAATGCAATATATTATTCGGATATCGAAAATCAATATATGCAATACTTAATGCAGGGTTATACTGCTGATGCAAACACCATACGATGTAAGGTTTTTGAAGAAATTCTGTTTGCAAAATTACTATTGAACCAAGCAAAGATTGACAGTGTGAATGTGTCGGAAGAACAAGTGGAGCAAGAGATGGACCGTCGGTTGCAATACTTTATAAATCAAATTGGCTCAAGAGAGAAATTGGAAGCCTATTATGACAAAAGCATCATGCAGATTAAAAATGATTTGCGTAGTGTAATTTACGACCAAATGTTATCAGAGCAGGTAAAAAGAAGTATATCATCGGATATTCGAATCACACCATCTGAGGTAAAAGAATTTTTTAATGAAATACCCAAGGACAGTATTTTTACCGTTCCTTCAGAAATAGAGTATTCTGAAATTGTAATGGAGCCAAAAGTCACAAAAGAAGAAAAAGAGTTTGCTCGAGCTAAGCTTGCCGGCATTAGAAAACGAATATTGGATGGAGCTGATTTTGCCACTATGGCGACCATTTATTCAGAAGACCCTGGCTCGGCAGCTAAGGGTGGTGAATTAGGTGATTTTACAAGAGGGGTTATGTATCCTGAATTCGAAGCCGCAGCTTTTTTATTACAAGAGGGTGAGATTTCACCTATTATTGAAACCGAAGCAGGCTACCACATATTGAAATTAATAAAAAGAAAAGGGGATTATATCAATGTTCGCCATATCTTAATTCAAACAAAAATATCACCAGTTTCTTTAGAAAAAACAAGAACTTTAATGGACAGTGTTTATCAGTTAATTGCCAGTGGGAAAATTACTTTTGAACAAGCTGCAGCTCGATATTCGAGTGTAGATTCTCGAAATAATGGTGGAGCAGCCATTAATCCTGCTACAGGCAACCGGTCTTTTAGTCCTCAACAAATGGATAAAAATCTGTTTTTCACAATTGATAATATGAATGTAGGCGAAGTAAAACCTCCTGTATTATTTCAAAAGGATCGTTCGAAAAAAGCCTACCGTATCATTCGTTTAGACAAGCGAACAAAACCCCATAAGGCAAGTCTGGAAACAGATTATAATCTTATTCAAGATGCAGCATTAAATGCTAAAAAAGCAAAGGCAATTAATGATTGGATTCAAGAAAAAACGAAAAATACATATATCAATATTCTCGATGAGAATATGAAAAAATGCAATTTTCAATATAAGTGGTTTTAAGAATTGATAACAGCTATGAACTATACTGACGAGAAAGCCGCTTTTGAAGCATTAGCACAGAAATACCAAACATTACGTAGCGAGATTTCGAATGTAATCGTTGGTCAAGATGAGGTAGTGCGTGATTTATTAATCTCTATCTTTAGCAATGGTCATTGTTTGTTAGTTGGGGTTCCCGGATTGGCCAAAACATTAATGGTAAATACCCTTTCTGATGTGCTTGGCTTAAGTTTCAACCGTATTCAATTTACTCCCGACTTGATGCCTTCCGATATTTTAGGAACCGAAATTCTGGATGAAAACAGAAAATTTAAGTTTATTCCAGGTCCAGTTTTTACCAATATCGTATTGGCTGACGAAATAAACCGTACACCGCCTAAAACCCAGGCAGCATTGCTTGAGGCCATGCAGGAAAAATCGGTTACGATTTCTGGAAATACACATAAACTTGATAAGCCTTTCTTTGTACTAGCTACGCAAAACCCCATCGAACAAGAGGGTACCTATCCCCTACCCGAGGCTCAACTCGACCGTTTTATGTTCAATGTGGTTTTGGATTACCCTTCTTTTGCTGAAGAAATTTCTATAGTAAAAGGTACTACCGGAGCAAAAGAGGGCGCAGTAAAGTCAATTATGACTAAGGAAGAAATTTTTTATTTCCAACAATTGATTCGTCAAATTCCTGTGGCCGATAATGTTTATGAATATGCTGTAAATTTGGTTAGTAAAACACGCCCAAATACGGAGCGAGCTGATGATTGGACAAATAAATACCTATTATGGGGTGCTGGACCAAGAGCTTCGCAATACCTTATTGTGGGAGCCAAAACACATGCAGCCTTGAATGGTAAGCTCTCTCCCGATATTGAAGATGTAAAAGTTATAGCCAACGCTGTACTTCGTCATCGTATCGTGAAAAATTATAAGGCCGAAGCTGAAGGCTTAAGCATTGAAGATATTATTAAGCACTTGATGAGTGTTTAGGTGTGGAGTTACTGAGTGAGTTACAAGTTAGCGAGTTGTTGAGTTTCAATCAAAAATCAATAGTCTAAAATCCAAAATCGTAAATTCGATTGAAAACAACTCAAACAAGCATCAAAACACTATTTCTTCTTCTTCCTTTTATCCTCTAAAATATTTTGAGTAAGTAGCTCTTTAAGTACAGTGTATGAAAAAGAGTCTGCTAAAGCTTCGATATCCGTTGGGTCAACACTTTCGGTTTGCATGGAAGAAACAATTTTACCATTATCCACATTTATATCATAAAAATTGGCTTCTAGATAGATAGATTGAGTAGTGGTATAATAACCTGGCGTTCCTCCATAATAGTGATTATAGTTATAACTATAATATCCATAATATCCACCATAATAGGGACCTGGAGAATATACTCCTGTGCCAGGAACATATTGCGTTCCTTGTTTCACATCCAAAAGACTTAATATTAAAACTCCGTCAATATTTTTCTCTTTCATCATTTTTTCAATCATTTCCTTATTCTCCTTCTTTATTACACTTGGAACAAGAATAGATGAACCATAAACTCCTTCGTAACCAAGAAATTGCAAACGTTCGATAAACATACGTTCCATTGCAAGTTTACTCGATTCGTTGGCCGTTAGGGCAACCACAGCTATTTTTTTCATATCAGGATTTGGGCCTTCATAGTCAGGTGCCTGCCAAGTAGCAACAAGACTTGTTGAACTTCTGCAAGCTGCTAAAAATATCAAAAGAACTATTACTGCATAATTTAACTTTCTCATCGCTTTTCGTTTTT
>QNXT01000260.1 GCA_003973505.1 Bacteroidota bacterium | reverse complement strand
TATGCTAATGCTGACTCGGAGAAGTATATTTCAAGACTTTCCAATCAGCGAAAAAATATTTTGATTAATCTTTCTAATAATGAGGCTAAGATTAGCAATTTTGTTCGAGAATTAGACCGTAAAAGAAAAGATTATGATATTTATTTAGTTGGTTCCGAATTAAACTGGGGGCGTTTTAAAACATTAGAGATTAAATATTTGGTTGATCTTCATCTTACACAATGTTCGTCGACTTTTATAGACCCTCTTGATTCTACGGCGCTGCAATTTGAAACAAGATTTATTGCTAAATACAAAACGCTTCCTCAACCCATTGCATATAGGAGTTTTGATATCTCATGGTTTTTTATGAATTCCTTATTACAATATGGGACAAATTTTGAAAACTGCTTCAATAAGTTGCCATTGCACACGATGACCACAAAATTTCAGTTTGAGCAAAAGGGGTTTGGCTTCTACGAGAATACGTATTTGAATATGTATCAGTATAATGACTATAAGTTGGTAAACAAAAAAGCAGCCTTAAAACAATGATCGGAAACCATACTTTTCTTTATTTAATAGTCGGCATTGTTTTATTGCATTTTCTATTGGGTTTTGGTTGGTTGATTTATAAATTAACGATTGAAGGCCCCAAAAAAGACAAAAAGAAGAAACAAGATTAGGTTTAATGGGTGTTAAATATTAGTATAATTTATATACGTATTATAATACTGAAAAAACTATCTTTGCAGTTCAATTAATATTAAATATTATGATTAGCGACACAATATTATTAGGTATGCTTGGTGGTAATGAAGTAATTATCGTTTTAGCTATAATTTTGCTGCTTTTTGGTGGTAGAAAAATTCCTGAACTAATGCGAGGTTTAGGTAAAGGAATGAAAGAGTTTAAAAATGCAACCAACGATATCAAAGAAGAAATCAATGATATCGATCCTACCAAGGAACTTCGTAAATAGGATATTTTAAATGAGCGATAAACCTGCTAAGCAGCTGCCTGGAAATCAGGAAAAAGAGATGAGCTTTTGGGATCATCTTGATGTATTACGATTTTCTTTGATGCGTTCAATGATTGCAATTATTATTATTGCAATAGGTGCCTTTTATTTTACCAGTTTTATATACGATGTGGTTATTTTAGGCCCAATGTCGCCTGATTTTATTTCAAACAGATTGTTTTGTGAATTGAGTGAAATGGTAAATATACCATCACTTTGTATCAACCAAAACCCTGTTGAATTAAATAACTTTGAAATGGCTGGCCAATTTACCAGCAATTTATTAATTGTGTTTGTGGCAGGTTTGATTATCGCAATGCCTTATGTTTTAACCGAATTATGGCTTTTTGTTCGTCCTGCACTTACTTTGAAAGAACGTGCTGGAACGCGTGGCTTTGTGGTGGTAACTACCATTTTGTTTTTAATAGGAATATCATTTGGTTATTTTATAGTAACTCCTTTGGCAGTGAATTTTTTGTTGAATTGGAGCATTAGTCCCAATATTCATAATACGATTCGCTTGGGTTCATACATTCGTACGGTTGTAATGACTAGCCTATCGGCAGGGATTGTGTTTGAACTGCCTGTTTTAATTTATTTTATGGCAAAAGCTGGTTTGGTAACCAAGGAGTTATTACGCGAATACCGTAAGCATGCCGTTGTGGCTTTCTTTATTCTTGCGGCTGTAATTACTCCGCCCGACATGATAAGCCAGTTTTTGGTGGCTATCCCTCTTATTTCATTATATGAAGTTAGTATAATGATTACAGGTAGAGTGGAGCGAAAAAGGGTGCAGGAGCTATAATTGCATTGAGCATAAATCACTATTAAAAATACTATAACCTATTTATTTATGAGCAGAGAAATACTTTCAACAAAACAAAAGGCTCTGGAGATTAATATTGAGTCTGATGTATATGGAACCTTGGCTGAGATTGGTGGTGGGCAGGAAGTTGCTCGTGCATTTTTTCAAGCAGGTGGAGCTTCCGGAACATTGGCAAAAAGTATTTCTGCCTATGATAAAACCTTTTCCGATGCGCTTTATAATAATAATCAAGTTGGTCGCTATGTGTCGGAAGACCGTTTGAAGAAAATGCTCAATAAAGAGTATGAAGATTTATTGAATGTTATTTCGGAGCAACGAGATCCTAATACGGCATTATTTGCTTTTGCCGATACCGTTGAAACCTTAAATTATCAGAAGACCAATGAAGGACAGGGCTGGATGGGAGTACGCTTTCAAGGTAGCGACCGCCAAAATCCCAATGAAGTGATTATTCATTTTCGCCTTTTAGAAAATGATGCTTTATTGCAACAATATACTTTAGGTACCTTAGGGGTGAATTTAATATATGCTTGTTTTCATTTCAGCGACGATCCAAATTCATTTCTGAAATCCCTGATGGATAATTTGGATACTTTCCGAATCGAAATCAATATGATTCGAATGAAAGGCCCTGATTTAGATTATATTGATAATCGACTTCTGGGTGTTCAAATGGTGAAAAATGGAATGACCCATGCCATAATGTTTGATAAGAATGGGAATGTACAGCAGCCTGCTGATATGCTCTATAAAAAGGATATTATCGCTATTCGGGGAAGTTTTCGACCTATTACGCATGTGGGTTTCGATATGATTAAGACCAGCAAGGAAATGCTTCAGAAAGAAGGGATTTACGATAAGGATAAAACCATTACTATTTGTGAGATTACGATGCGTAATCTTTTAGCTAGTGGTGAATTTGATGAGCGTGACTTTCTCGACCGGGTGGATATACTGAATGGTATGGGGCAAAATGTAATGGTGTCGAATTATATGTATTTCTATCGATTGGTTAATTATTTCAATAGTTTTAAAATTCATAATCTTCGCGTAGTAGTTGGTGTGCCCACATTACGCAACCTTGTGAAGAAAGAATATTATACCGACCTTAAAGGAGGTCTGATGGAGGCATTTGGACAGCTATTTGCCGAAAATGTAAAACTTTATGTTTATCCTTTGATGGAAGATAAAAAAATAAATACGGGACGTTTTCTGCAAGTAGATCAAGATATTTTCTATCTCTATCAGCATTTACTTAGTAATGAAAAAATTGTGGATTTGGAGAATGTAAATCGTCGTTGGGAAGGAATATTTGCAAGAGAGGTGCTAAAAATGATTAAAAATGGTGATCCGGCATGGGAACAATGTATGCCTGAGTTTATTGTAGAACATATAAAAGAGAATAGTTTGTTTGGTTGTAAAGCAAAACAAAAGAAAAAGTGAACGGAGTAGGTATATTATTTTGTTAAATATACCTAGTTTATACTTAGTTTTAACTATTGCATTATTTAGTTTCTATGATATATTTGTAGAAAAAAATACTATATATAATTTATTTCATAAGGGGGTCTAAGCAATAGCTTGGACTTTTTTTTGTGTTTAAAGTTTTATAGTTGGATTATAAT
>QNXT01000248.1 GCA_003973505.1 Bacteroidota bacterium | reverse complement strand
TATTGATATCGGTTTAAGACAAGATGTACGTATTAAAAGAGTGAAAATTGATGCAAAAAAGGCTTACTTAAAAGCTCTTGAATTAAATTGTGCTATATACCATATACATGATCCCGAATTAGTTAAAATTGCAAACAAGCTTCATAATCTTGGTAAAAAAGTCATTTACGATGTCCATGAAGACTTGCCACGCCAAATTTATGGAAAGCCCTATTTAGGAAGTCTTGTTAAGCCCATTGTTTCCAAAACAATAGAGTTTTTTGAAAACTATTATGCTAAGAAAATGGATTATATTGTTGCGGCAACACCATTTATTAGAAAGCGTTTTCAGGAAGTGAATGCGAATGTCATTGATGTGAATAACTTCCCATTAATTAAAGAGAATATACATCCCATAAATTTCCAAGATAAGGATGATGTGATTAGTTATGTTGGAGGAATCTTTGAGAATCGAGGTGTTTATGAATTAATAGAAAGCCTTAAATATTCAAAGGTTGAATTGCGACTTGCTGGAGAGTTTGAAAGTGAAGATTTTAAAAAGAAATGTGAAGAGTCTGAAGGATGGCAATATGTGAAGTATTATGGTTTTGTTTCTCGTGAAAAGGTTGCTGAAATATTGAATCAATCAAAAATTGGTATTGTAAGTCTTTATCCTTTAAGGAATTATTTAGATTCATTGCCCATTAAGATGTTTGAATATATGTTAGCTGGAATACCCGTTATAGCCTCTGATTTTCCTTATTGGAAAAAAATTGTTGAAGAGGTGCAATGTGGCGTCAATGTAAATCCAAAAGATGCAAAAGCCATTGCAGATAAAGTACTTTACTTACTTCAAAACCCTGATTTGGCAAATACTATGGGCGAAAATGGAAGGAAGGCTGTTTTAGAGAAGTATAATTGGTGCAATGAAGAGAAAAAACTATTAAAGATATACGAAGAATTACAAGAAGTTAACTAATGGCAATAATGTCATTATGAAATGATTAGAAGTGTAAAATGGAACTAAAATTCTTTCGGTCGGAGTTTATCAAAAATATGATGACACTACTTTCTGGTAGTGCTATTGCCCAATTAATTCCGTTTTTGATACTTCCAATCCTTCAAAAATGGTTTTATGACCCATCGCACTTTGGTGAATTAGCTATTTATACTTCCGTAACGATGCTCTTAGCTCAGGTAGCCGGAATGAAGTATGAGTTTGCCATAGTGAATGCTAAAAGTAGGAGCGAAGCTGAAAATGTATTTTTAGGTGCGCTCATAATTGCCTTTTTGTTTTCTACGCTTACAGCTATTGCTTTTCTGATGATTCCAAATCAAATGGCTCAAGTTTTTGGCGCAAAAAAAATTACAAATTATTTTTATCTAATTCCCATAAGTGTTTTTTTCTTTTCCAGCTTCGAAACGCTTAATTATTGGAATAATAGCCAAAAAAAATATAAACGCATCGCTGTGGCCAAAGTGGCTAAAACGCTTGGTGCTGAAACAACAAAAATAGGTTTGGGATACGCTAAGTTTGCTGGAAATGGCTTAATTATTGGCCGTGTAATTGGGGAGTTTGTATCAGCAATGCTTTTGTTTAAACACTTTATTGTTAATGATTTAAAAAACTTCCACTTCTCAGGTTTGCATAGCGTATTGGATAGTTTAAAACAAAACTATAGATTTCCATTATTTACGATGCCCTCTGTATTTGTTGGAAATCTAATCAACTTGGTTTTTATTGGTCTTTTTATGAGCTATTTTGGAGCTGAAAAGGCGGGTGTTATTGGTATTTCGGTGGTTTATGTTTCTGTTGCATTTGGTCTAATATCTCAGTCATTTTCTCAAGTTTTTTATAAAGAACTTAATGATACTAAAGGAAAAGAATCGCTATTAAAACTCTATCTTGGAAATGCTAAATATCTGATTATTATTTCAATAATTGCAGTGGTCTTCGTACAACTTATTCCTTCAAATTGGGTTGCCAACTTATTGGGAGAAAAATGGACTGATTTAATGCCGACTTTGAAGATATTAGTGTTTAGTTATGCTGTATCATTTATTACATCTTCATTATCATTTATTTATATGAGAGTCAATAAGCAAAAACAGATGTTGATTTTTGATATCATTCATTTGATAATGGTTGCATCTTCAATTTATATAGGCTTTCATCACTTTGGTAGTTTCCGAGCTACACTTATCTCATATACCATTGCGCAAGTGATTTATTATAGCTTTGCTTTTTCTATTGCAATTGTTTTTATCAAAAATATGGAAGAAGAGTAAATGATATTAAACTACTTTTTCAATATTGATTGCCTACGCATTTTATTAGATTGAATATAAAATGCGATAGTTATAAAAAATGGTATCCAAACAAGTGGAAATCGCATAACACTTGATGGTATATTTAGTAATAAAGCTTGTGCTAAAATTACAGGAATAAAGTAACGCATTTGATTAAAGTTCCTAAAAGCATATATTGTTATTGAGCCAAAGAAAATTAGAATAATACCAAATCCAATCCAACCAAAATAGAAAATTGATTGAATAAAAAAGGAATGACTGTTAATAATATGATGTGGAAGTGTTTTATACTTTATTATAATCTTTTTATCAGAATTAAAGCCATGACCAAAAATAAATATCTCTGGGTGACGGAAAGGAGTTTTATAAATATCAAGTCGTACATATGTTGAAGAAACTACGGTATCTGTCCCTTCCACATGAAAGCGAGAATTATTAATATTTGATTCCGGACTATGTGTTGAAGAAACTACAGTATCTTCTTTTTTTATAGGGTAGTCAACGATATTTTTATTATTTGAATCTAGATTAGGGGATGAAGAAATAATAGTATCATCACTTTTCATAGGGAAATCATTGCTAGCTTTACTATTTGATTCCAACTCCTCTAAATCAAATTCTGTCATAGAATTAATACGAGTTTTTGATCTGTCAATAACAGTGGAACTACTCTGAGGTGTAGGAAGGTCTATAGATAGGTAGACTAGACTAGCACCAATAACGATGGTGTTAATTAAAAAGTCTTTCCAATTGTATCTTTTAGAGAAAATAACTGATAGAGAAACCAAAATATAGGCAATAAGAGCAAGTCTTGATAGAGTGAGAAAAACAATAAAAGTAGTAATCAAAAAAGCAATTCGATATGTCCATTTGGAATCTGTTTTCTTGTATAAAACGGAGATGAGAAAAAACAATTGTATCACTATAACACTCAAATCATTGGCATTGGTAAAAAAAGCTGAAGGGATATGAAAGCGGTTGGGAGTATGTACAGGTAAATGAATATTTGTGATAAATTCGAAAAGCGTAACAAGAAAAAGAAAGTACAGTAAAAGCTGTGCATATTTATTTACTTTAACGAAGAATTCATCTTTCAGTCTGTTTGATAACAGCATGATAGTCACAAACATTACGGGAATAAAACTAAAGTAAAAATACTCTTTA
>QNXT01000100.1 GCA_003973505.1 Bacteroidota bacterium | reverse complement strand
ATCACCTTCGGCGTCAATGCTTATCTCAATCCCTACACACGGATGATGTACAATTTCATACTCGCCAAGGACGGGCGCAGTGAAAAGACCTATAACATCCATCAGGTTCGTCTTCAGATAGACTTTTAAAATATGTTTTTTAAAGATAGCCGGAAGGAAACAGTCCATGTGGGTTCTTCCGGCTATTTTTATGCACTAAAAATGGGCATTTCATATAAAAAAGTAGAAAAAATCTAACAAATCCCGCTGACAATGCGTTCTTTTGTATAGGCAATACATTTGGGTATGCCGCATACTGTTTTTGTCTATGAAAGTCAAAAGAATAAAGTATTTATTTTTGCTCTTACTCGTGCTCCATGGCGCCCAATCGTTTGCCACACATAACCGGGCGGGGGAAATTACCTATGTTCAAATCGGTCCGTTAACCATTCGGTGTACCATTACGACATACACCAAAACCAGTAGCACGGCAGCAGATAGAGACAGCTTGGTGATTATTTGGGGAGACGGGGTAGCCGAAGCGATTCCCCGATCGAACGGGCCGAATAACAAAGGGGAGGATATCGGCAACAATATCAAATTCAACCAATATATTGCCGAACACACATTCCCCAGCCGGGGTACCTATACGGTATCTATGCAAGATCCCAATCGTGTCGGTAACATCATAAATATCCCCAATTCCATCAATGTACCTTTTTATATTGAAACCGTATTGGTAATCAACCCTTTCATTGGCAATAATAATTCTCCCGTATTGCTAAACCCACCCATTGATAATGGTTGTGTTGGCTCTCCTTTTCTTCATAACCCATCGGCTTACGACCCTGATGGAGATAGTTTATCCTACGAACTTGTTCCTTGTATGCAGGGTAAAAACAGCCCAATTATTGGATACACCTACCCTACTGCTTCGCAAAGCTTTAGCATCGACTCTGTTTCAGGAACTTTAAGTTGGATAAATCCTACTATCCAAGGGGAATATAATGTGGCCATACTTATTAAAGAATGGAGAAATGGAATTGAGATTGGTAGCATCATTCGAGATATGCAAATAACCATTGGGGCATGCGCAAACCATCCACCAGTAATACAAAGCCTTAACGACACCTGTGTAAATATTTATGACACCTTAATTCAAACGATTTCGGCCACCGACCAGGATGGCGATCAGGTAAAACTTACGGGTATTGGAGGACCTCTGGTCGTAGCAAATAATAAGGCTACATTTCCACAGCCTACTTATGGCACAGGTAGCGTATCTTCCACATTTACCTGGATTCCTATATGTGAGCATATCCAAAAACAATCTTATCAGATGGTTTATAAAGCAAAGGACAATGCGAATCCTATTAATTTAGTGGATATTAAGGAACAATTTATCAAAGTAGTTGCACCAGGTCCACTAAATCCGATAGCCATTCCTAAGGGAAATAGTATGATTGTAAAATGGGATAAAAGTATTTGTTCGAATGTTATAGGCTACGATATTTACCGGCATAATGGATACATTGGCTATGTACCCAACTCATGCGAAACAGGCGTACCTGCTTGGACGGGCTATAAAAGAGTTGGTCTAACAAACTCATGGACTGACACCAGTTTTACAGATGATAATTTTGGAAACGGACTAGCTCATGGACCCGATTATTGCTATATGATTGTGGCTATTTTTCCACCTAATTATGCTACATCAGAAAGCTACCCTTCACTTGAAACATGCAACAGCCTTATTAAAGATGTACCGGTAATCACTCATGTAAGCGTAGATACAACCGATGTAAATAATGGTGAAACCACAGTAAAATGGTCAAAACCAACGGCGATTGACCCAAATCAAACCCCGGGACCTTTTAAGTATTTAATCTATCAAAGTGAAGGGCATGGCAGTAAAATATTTACTTTAATTGACTCTACAGCAAGTATAAACGATACCATACTCACAGTTAAACAGCTGAATACAACCGATATTGAGTATAATTATCGAATTGATTTTATAAATAATACACCAGGAAATCGCTTCGTTATTGGCACTACGCTCCCCGCATCGCAAGTGTATCTTCATGCTACAGGAAAAGCCAATAGAGTAGAGCTAAATTGGGATGAAATTACCCCTTGGAGCAATCATAAGTATGTGATTTATAAGAAAAATGCGCAAGGAGGTTTTGATTCATTAAGTACAACGATTTTTAATTATTATACCGATTCGAATCTTGTAAATGGAAACACCTATTGTTATCGAATAAAAAGTATTGGAGAATATACCGCTCCCGGATATGTAAGCCCCATCGAAAATTGGTCGCAGGATATTTGTGAAGAACCTATTGATAATGAAGCACCTTGTGCACCGAAACTTTGGGTAAAAACAGATTGCCAAACAGCAACCAACACCATCACATGGACCAATCCTAATAATTCGTGTTCAAATGATGTGGTTTCCTTTAAACTATATTATAAACCCACTTATGATGATGACTATACGGTAATTCATTTTACAACCAACCTTAACGACACGATATATATTCACAATAATATATCTTCCATTGTAGGATGTTATGCGGTAACAGCCACCGACTCTTTCAATAATGAGAGTGAATATAGTGTACCCGTTTGTGTGGACATTGATAGTTGTCAGCTTTATCGCCTACCCAACGTATTTACACCCAATGGTGACGGTGTAAACGATTTTTTCCATCCTTTCCCCTACGACTTTGTTGAGAAAGTGGACATGAAAATATATAATCGTTGGGGCGGATTGGTATTTCAAACAGACGACCCCGATATTAATTGGGATGGAATAGATATGACTAGTAAAAATGAATCCAGCGAAGGCGTTTACTTCTACGTTTGCGAAGTGTACGAATATCGACTGGAAGGACTTAAGGCGCGAACTATAAAAGGAACAGTATCATTATTTAGAAACAAATAAACAAAATAGAATATGTTTACCGGAATTGTAGAAACAATGGGAAAGATTGTGTCAATTGAGCGTGACCAATCAAATATCCACTTTACCGTGGAAACACCACTAGCAAAGGAATTGCAAGTAGATCAAAGCATGGCACATGATGGTGTATGCCTTACGGTTGTAAAAGTAGATAAAGAAAAAAATCAATATGTGGTTACCGCTATTCAAGAAACTTTGGACAAAACTTGTCTTCAAGAGTGGAATGTAGGTTACGAAGTAAATCTAGAGCGTAGCATGAGTATGGGAGAACGCTTGGATGGTCATATTGTTCAAGGACATGTAGATCAAACTGCTACTTGTATTGGAGTAGAAGAAACCGATGGAAGTTGGAAATACACCTTCGAATACGATAAGAGCAAAAACAATATTACCGTTGAAAAGGGCTCTATTTCGGTTAATGGAACGAGCCTAACCGTGGTTGATTCAAAACCAAATCAGTTTTCTGTGGCAATTATCCCTTACACTTATGAGTTTACCAACTTTCATAAT
>QNXT01000015.1 GCA_003973505.1 Bacteroidota bacterium | reverse complement strand
AGTAAAGTCGTTTTAGCAAATATCTTTTTTGCCTCTGGTAAATCAAGCCTGAAACCCGAATCCAAGACAGAACTGGAAAACCTAATTAGACTAATGAATGATTCACCTAAGCTTAAACTTGAAATATCTGGGCATACCGATAATACGGGCTCTAAGTCGGTGAATCAACGACTATCAAAAGCTCGTGCGAAGGCCGTTGTGAATTATCTTGTTAAGCATGGTATTTCAGCGGATAGATTAACCTATAAAGGCTATGGAGCGTCACAGCCGGTAGCTGATAATAGCACAAAAGAAGGGCGGCAGAAAAATAGAAGAACTGAGTTCAAAGTAATTGCTAAATAGATGAGGAGTTTTTTATTTTTTGTATTAATTGTTTTATGGTACACAACATTAAATGCTCAAAAACAGAAGAATGTGGATTTCAAGATTGAGAATTTCCGCACTCAGGTTCCTGCTTTAAAACATGCTTTACAAGATATAAAAGACGGAGATTACTATTACGCTAAAGGACGTCGGAATATTACCGTAGCATTAGACTATTATATTCGTGCCAACGATTTCAATCCCAATAATGCGGCACTGAATTATAAGATTGCTAAATGCTATTTAAGAGCCCGACCAGAGAAACTTGCCCTAGTGTTTCTTGCTAAATATCGTGATTTATCTGAGAATGTATCCATTGGATATTATTTAACTTTAGGAAGAGCCTATCAGCGTAATTTAATGTTTGACGAAGCCGAAAAAGCGTATAAAATGTTTCAGGCTTTATTAAGCCCTACACAAGCCAAAAAATACCGTGCACGCTTGGATATGTATATGCGAGAGTGTAAAATTGGACGAGAAATGGTGGCAAATCCGGTACGGGTTTTTATTGATAATTTGGGAGCTTCCATAAATAGCGAGTACGACGATTATTGGCCTGTAATCAGTGTGGATGAAAGCCGATTATACTTTGTTTCGCGCCGTGATGCCAGCACTGGTGGATTGGTTGATAATTCGGATGAGCAGTATTACGAAGATATTTTTTATTCAGATTACCAAAATGGATATTGGCAACCCGCAATGAATATGGGAAAACCCGTAAACTCAAATGGCCATGATGCTATTGTTGGTCGTTCGCCCGATGGGCAAATTATTCTGATATATCGTAATATTGGTAATAATGGCGGCGATATTTATTACTCAAAACTAAATGGTAGTCAATGGTCTAAGCCTAAGGCTTTTCCTAAACCAATTAATTCATCGGCTCATGAGTCATCAGCAACTTTTTCGTATGATGGACGACGAATATACTTTGTAAGCAATCGTGAAGGAGGCTATGGTGGTAAAGATATTTACTATTGTGAAAAGAATAAAAAAGGAAAATGGGGGAAAGCCATTAATTTGGGAAATTCCGTAAACACCAAGGGCGATGAGATTGGAGTATATATGCATGCCGATGGAAAAACACTTTATTTTAGTTCAAACGGTCATGTTGGAATGGGAAATTTTGATGTTTATAAAACCGTTTATGAAAATGGTGAATGGAGTGATCCAATAAACCTGGGCTATCCCATCAATACCTACGATTCAGATGCTTTTTTTACCATGGCCGCCAATGGAAAACATGCCTACTACGCCACCGTACGTGAGGGAAGTATGGGCGATATGGATATTTATCTTGTTACTTTTTTGGGACAGGAAAAACCCTTGGTAGATAATACCGAGGACTGGTTGATTGCCATGCGCAGATCGGCTATAACTCAGAATGTGATTGAAAAGAAAGTGGATATCAATGAGCATAATCTCACTCTCTTGAAAGGGGTAATTACCGATGCCAAAACTCATAAACCCATTGAGGCTACCATCGAGCTGATTGATGTAGATAAAAACATTGTATTAGCTACTTTTAAGTCAAATAGTGTTACAGGAGCTTATGTGGTTTCGCTACCCGCAGGGCGAAATTATGGAATAGCAGTGAAAGCCGACAACTATCTTTTTCATTCCGAAAATTTTAATATCGGTAAAGAAGATGGTTACGATGAAGAACTTCTGAATATTGCCTTATACAGAATTGAAGTAGGAAATAAAGTGCGATTGAATAATATATTCTTTGCCAATCGGGAAGCCGTTTTATCGCCTAGCTCCCAAAATGAACTGAATAGGGTACTTGAATTAATGAATGATAATCCTAAAATTAAAATCGAGGTTTCTGGCCATACCGATAATGTGGGTAGCCGAGATTATAATCTAAAATTATCCACCCAAAGAGCCAAGGCTGTTGCTGACTATCTGATTTCAAAGGGTATAAATACCTTACGAATAACCTATAAAGGTTATGGTTTTGATCAGCCCGTTGCCGATAATAATTCGGAAACCGGCCGAGAGCTTAATCGCCGCTCAGAGATTAAGATTATTGGGGATTAGATTAGGCTTTGATTTTTGAGGTTATATACTTTTTAGGATGCTGTCATCACGCGAAAGGATTGACTTCGTCGAATCTTTGATTTCGCGTGATAGCAGAGGTTATGAAAATTTATAAATTATGTTTTTCTTTTGCTTTTTTCCAATTTTTACTTAAAATAGGTCTATTAACACTTGTTTTTCCATTTGACGGCTCACCCGAAAAATGACAGAATTTTTCAGAGTAATCACCGTCTTTATATTTATTCCACATCTTAAATGCATCATAACTCATAGGCTTTTCTATATTGAATGGGATCTTTTTTCCTGTTCGTATACAGTAACCAGTATCTTTTTCAGATGTCCTTAAATCTTCATTAAAATTAGGTTTCTGTTTTTGATTGCTTTTTCCATAGACTTTCTTGGAGTTTTTATTATTAAAAAAATCTGATAATTTGTCTTCTAGAATTTCGGATTTCACATATTTCTTTGAACTTAAAAGATTTTTCTTCTCAAAAATTGGTTGTTTTTTAAATAAAACTTCTGCTTGTTGAATAACGATTTCAAAATATTCCCAAGAACTAGTGTCCATTTCATTTTCACCAGTAAAGGAACCTTTGAATGAACGTTCCATTAAAACTCCGGCTTCAATATTATTATTCTGCGAAAAACCATACAAATTCATTGATGTTAAAATAGCTTTTATTTCATTTGCATAATATTTTGCGTGTAACCTTTTTTCATAACGAATTTCAATGTTAGGAAATCGTTTGAAAAAATCAAAATCTTCCTGTTTCATGCTCTTTGAAATATCTTCTTCATTTTTCCCAAATAGTATGACTATTTGTAAATATGGGTTATCCAATTTTGTTGACAAAGTTGATTTATACCTTTCGTGTAATTGAATATATGGAGACACTAAAATGATTTGTTCCTCAGCAGTTTCAAATATTTTTTCTAATTCTGCATTTAACTCATTTCCTTTTAAAAATTTAGCCATTTATCTTATTTTTTTAAGTTCAATATTTTGGTTGTTGCCAAAACAAATAGATATATCAAAGTTGCTTTTATATATATGTTCATAGAAGA
>QNXT01000167.1 GCA_003973505.1 Bacteroidota bacterium | reverse complement strand
GGAATGGGAGGAATTTTTATCGAAGTGCTTAAAGATGTTTCCAGCTCGCTTTCGCCAATTGACTTGGATGAAGCACATCGAATGATACAAAACTTAAAAAGTTATAAGATTATTCAAGGCGTTCGTGGTCAGGCTGGAATTAATGAAGATATCTACGCAGATATCATTGTCCGACTTTCGGCATTGACCTATTATGCACCTGAGATTGTGGAAATGGATTTGAATCCTCTTCTAGGTACTGCTGAAAAGGTAGTGGCTGTGGATGCTAGAATAAGAGTTGAGAAATAAAAAAGATTTTTTTTGTTTGTGCAGGTTGGTAAATACAACTCATGAGTTGTATATACAAACTCTAAAAAACCAAAACAACAGATAGTATTACAAAGATGATAAACGAGGAATTTATAAAACGAGCCGAAGAAAAACTCACCGATATGGCTGAGGGCGACTTCAATAAATACTTGAAGCGTATTTCGAAAGAGCAGCCAATTATGGTGGGTTATGTGATGGCTATGGGCGATATATTTGAGGATGAAGAGGAGTATTTTAATAAATATGTGTTTTATTACACTTTAATTCACCGCGCCTATAATACTCGTTTTAGAGCTTTCCCTAAGATTGATAATTCCATAATTGATGAGATCGAAGAACGTGATGAAGAAGAGCTTTCAGCATTGATTGATGTGGATGAAGAAAAACTGGAAGAAACCATGATTTCTTGGATAAAAGCACATCCACAAAAGGCCTTGCTAAGCTTTTTCTATGATGATTTATTCGGGACGGAAGATGAATTTGATGATTTGGGTGAAGAACTGGATTCGCAGATTTTCTTTCTTTTGGTTACCATTGTTAATATATATGAGGAAGCTTTGGTTCGGAGTCAGAAGAAAAGAAAGGCTTAGAAGTTACGAGTTACGAGTTATGAGTTATGAGTTACGAGTTACGAGTTACAAGTTGTGAGTTACGAGTTAGAAATTGTTAAGTTAAAAGTTAGGAGTTTTTGAGTTGGGGTTGTTTTCTTTGAGTTTATATAAGATGATTGTATTAGAATACTCTTAAATGATATTTTTATAAATCGAATAAAAGAATTCAAAATTGAAAAAACAAGATATTTATTTCGGAACGCTTATTTTATTGAGTGTAATGCTTTTTCTTCCATTTCCATTTTTGGAGGAATTTCATAAAAACTTTTTATTTAATCATCACTATTGGGCAATTACCAGCTTTTTAAAGTTTGGTTTGCTTTCAACTATTGGTGAGGTAATAGGTTTGCGAATAAGCACAGGAAGCTATTTTAAAGATGGGTTTGGCTATGCTCCTCGCTTTATTGTTTGGGGATTGCTTGGGATTGGAATCAAAATGGCTTTTGTGATTTTTGCGACCGGAACTCCTGTATTGATGGAGAAATTCTTAGGCATTCAAAACGCCATTGCCTCCATGAAACCCAATAGTATTTTCGATGCATTTGACGAAGGTTTAGGTTACTCACGTATCTTTACTGCTTTTGGAATCAGCACCTTTATGAACTTAATTTTTGCGCCTGTATTTATGACTTTGCATAAGATTACGGATACGCATATATTGAATAATGGTGGTACATTAAAAGGTTTTTTCACTCCCATTTCTTTCAAAACTATTTTCCCAAACCTCAATTGGTTTGTTCAATGGGATTTCGTCTTCAAACGCACCATTCCATTCTTTTGGATTCCGGCTCATACCATTACTTTTTTGATGCCAAGCGAATACCGTATCGTATTTGCAGCTATGCTGGGAATTGTATTGGGAATTATTCTTTCGTTAGCGGCTCAAAAATCGAAATAAAATCCATTAAAACATGTCTATGAAAAGTCTATTACTTATTTTAATTATTTTCATTTTCTCAAACACGCTTTATGCTCAAGAAAAAGAGAAAAAGGAAAAACTAAAAATTGATATCCACGGATTTGTAAAAACTGATTATTGGGTGGATACACGTCAAGTAGTGTATGCCCGTGAAGGACTATTCACTTTATTTCCAAAGGATATTTCATTGGACAAAAATGGTCGTGATATCAATGCGGAACCCAGTTTTAATTTTAGTGCCATTACCAGTCGCTTAAATTTCAAAATCAAACAGTTTAAAGCCTTTGGTGCCGATGCCTATGGATTTATTGAGGCTGATTTTTCAGGCATGTCGAATATTACCATCAACACTTTCCGTTTGCGCCATGCTTATATTAATTTGGATTGGGGGAAAAGCGAATTATTGTTGGGACAATATTGGCATCCGCTTTTTGTTACTAAGGTCTTCCCTACGGTTATTTCATTAAATACAGGAGCTCCTTTTCAGCCCTTTAACCGTAGTCCACAAATTCGATTTACCCGACACATAGGAAATTGGAATATCATAGCTGCCGTAATTTCCCAGCGCGATTACGCTAATATCGGACCCAAAGGTCGTAATCCGGAATATATGGAAAACTCATTGGTTCCTAATGGACATTTGCAATTGCAATATGCTGGCGAGAAAAACACTTTCGGCTTTGCTGCTGACTATAAAGTAATTCGTCCACAATTGGTTACCGACAGTAATGTGGTGAGTGACGAACGCTTAGGTTCCTATGCTTTTATGGCTTACTACAAATGGATCAACAAAAAGTTTGAATATAAAATGAAGGCAATCTATGGGCAAAACTTAAGTGAACAATTGATGATGGGCGGCTATGCGGTAGTAAAAACGAATCCCTTGAATGGAGTTCAGGAATACACACCAACCAACCACTTTTTCCTTTGGGGTGATTTAATTTATCGTAAGAAATTAAAAAACATCACATTAATTCCCGGACTTTTTGCAGGATTTACAAAAAACTTGGGAACTACAAAAGATGCTTCAGGTACATTTTACGCTGTGGGTTCAAAAATCGATCAGATGTATCGTATTGCTCCCAGTATTTCAGTAAAATCAGGTAATACGATGTTTTCTTTGGAATGGGAATATTCGCATGTAATGTATGGTGATAGGCAGTTAGATGGAACGGTAGCAAATACACATGCTGTGGCAAGTAACCGAATCTTAATGACGGGATTTTACTTCTTCTAAAAAGCTAATTAATTTCTTGGTAAGGGCAGTATTACCGTAGTTTTCTTTGGCTGATTGACGCGCATTTTTACAAATCTTTTCAAAATAATTTTTGTTTTCAAGCAGGGAAACAATGGCGTTTTTGTATTCTTCAGCTTTATTGGCTATCAACACATTCTCCTTATCAGCATGTATAATTCCTTCAATACCTATTGAGGTAGATACGATGGCTTTACCTAAGGACATTCCTTCAATGATTTTCACTCGCATACCACTACCCGAAAACAATGGTACAATCATTATGGCTTTGGATTTTATAAATTGGGCTGCATCTTCAATCTCGCCAAGCAATACCACATTGGGATACTTTGCCGCATCAAACCAAGAAGCATCTCCCCTGCCCGCAATATAGAATTTCAATTTAGGAAAATCCTTTGTAAGTTTTGACCAAATATTTTCCAAAAACCAGCTTAAACCTTCTTGATTTGGCATCCAATCTAAAGCTCCAATATGAAAAATCGATGGATATTCAATGGTATTCATGTCAATGATTAAATCTTTTGTTACATCAATTCCCGTAGGAACAAATTCCATGGGAACATTGCATCCATGCGACTTGAAAATATCCATATCGTTTTGAGTAACCGTATAAATTGCATCAAAGCGATTTAAGCAGGCCAACTCCTCTTTTTTTAGTCGTTTAGCTAATATTTTAAGGTATTGTTTCTTTAGGGGATTGCTTTCTTCCTTTGCCATACGCTCCCAAATAATGAACTCAACATTTGGGGCACGCAAAACAATCTTTGCATCCGAATGATTTCGAATGGTATCGATATAATAATTCAAGAAAATACTTTCAATTTGCACTATATCAAAGGTTTCCTTTTGTAAAATACTAATCAGTTTTGCCTTAAAATCCGCATCTTCAAAGCGGGTAATATTATATGATCTATTTGAAAAAATCAGATTAGATAAAGCATCAAAGGCTTTGATATTTGTATCAACAAATCCAAACTCCAATTTTGTGTTTTTTACATAATCTTTTGGAAGTTGATTAATATCCACAAAGTGTTTTGATGTATTTACCGAAAACACTTTTACTTTATGCCCTAAGTCGATTAAGCCCTGTGTAACATTATGCATTCCTATGGAACCTCCATCTTGCGGAGGGAAAGGAGGCTTATTACAAATTTGAAGGATTTTCATTAGGACTTATTTTTTTTCTTGGGTAACAGTTTCTGAAATGGTGAGATTAATTTATTGATCACCTTTTGCCATACCTCATTATCAAGCAAAGGCGCATCGGTTGTGGCCTTATGTGTAAAAAACAATCCCAGAGGCAAATATACAATGCTTGCTAACCACATGCCCAACCAAGGTTCCATCACAAACTCTTTAACTGATTTTTCACCAACAATGGATAAAATATGGTATAACACAAACAGAAATATGGAAACCACCAATGGCA
>QNXT01000037.1 GCA_003973505.1 Bacteroidota bacterium | reverse complement strand
TTTTTACACAAAAAATATGGTGATATTTCCTATATTCGTATTAAATCTTTTCTAAATGATGTCCCAAGTACTTCCTTTGCTAAAATAGTGGATAGCCTGAAAAATAGCAAAGCCATAATTTTTGACATACGAGGCAATGTTGGAGGGAATTCTCAATATGCTACTGATATTGTATCCTATTTTTCGGATAAAAGTGCTATGTCGATGTGGTGGGGTGAAAATAAGGTGAACAGAAGTTTTTATAAGGCTGTTGGAATGCGTACTTATTTGTATGGAGACTCTTTGGCAAAAGCGAATAATTACTATGCCGATTATGTTACTTTATCACATTATGAGGGAAGTAAATATGACTTTCCCAATAATACAAATGGGGAGTTAAAAGATATACCTGTGGTAGTATTATGTAATTATCTTACAATCTCAGCGGCAGAATCATTCATTTTACAGCTAAAACAAGTTGCAAAAGTTACGGTCATTGGAGAGCCTACAGCAGGAAGTTCAACCATGGCTTTGGTAATAGCATTGCCAGGTGGTGGATATGCAAATATTGCTTCGCTTAAAGCACTCGATGAAAACGGGAAACCCTATAAATATACGCAGCCAGATATAACTCATATTCCGAGCCTTGAAGATGAAATATCGGGTACTGATAGTGTGTTAAAAATAGCTCTTGATTATATTAATGGGAAATACTAAGATTGATTGTTTTATGCTTATGCCAAAGGATTAACTTTCGGAAATCATTTCCAAAACGTCTTTTTTAAGAATTTCTATTCGGTTGGGTAATATCCGAATAACTTTGTCTTTCTTAAATTCAGATAGAAACCGTACAGCACTTTCGGTACTAATAGCAGCCAGCTCAGCAATATCTTTGCGACTTACATTATTGGTTATAATAGGTCCTTCGAATATATCATTCGATAGGTATAAAAGAATTTCGGCCATTCGCCCCAAGGATTGTTTATTGGCTATGGACGATAGGCGTTTTAGATGCCCTTGTGTGGTATTGCAATACCAGGTCATCATTCTATTAGCTAATGATTTATTGGTGCTTACAATATTCTTAAATAACTGCGAATCGATAAGGTAGGCTTCACATTTTGTAAGAGCCGAACCCGAAAATCCGTATAAATTATTTCCGTACAATGAAGACAAACCGATAAAATCCATGGGTTTGATAATCTTAAAATTAAACCCGCGTTCTTGATATCCTTCCAGATAATTTTTCGATAAACCATCGGTTAGCAGAATGATATAAGATGCTATTGCTCCTTGTTTGCAGATGGTTTCCCCTTTATTAAAAACAATCTTCACTTTCAACATTTGGTCTATTTCGTTATCGCTAAGATCTTGCGATTTCAACCAATCAATAACTTGCTGATTGTGATTTTCTTTATGTATGTCTTTTTCTTGATTTTGAAGGGTTTGTATAGTGCTTCTTAATTGTTTATAAAGAATAAAAGCAGATATTTTGGAGGCAATGGTTTTTAATAATTGGAATTCACTTGCTGTAAAAATTCCTTTTTCATTTCGAAAGGGTTTGGTATAAACTAGGGTTATTGAACCTCGCTTTTTTCCTTCAATATCAATATCCATGGTCATTTTAAGGTCGGTAAGAAGAAAACCTTTTGATGTAATACTAATGTCATCCACTTCAATGGCAATTTCGCAGATTTGAGGAAACTGCCATGCGTGAGGAATTATTTCAACCAACTGACTTAAAATATCATCCAAGTCCTTATCGTAGTCATTGAGTATTTCATCAATCTGATACAAACAAGTCAATTCCTTATTCCGAATATTAATATCCTCCTGAATCAGCTTACTTTTATTTACCATTCTTAAAACATCAGTATAATTTGTAGTGCAAATCTAAGATTTATTATTAGAAATACAAGCTTATAAAAACAATCAATCAATGATTTTTCTTGCTGGCAACATAGTATTTAGAAAGCCTCATTAAATCCTATAAATAAAGAATGACCATCCTTATTAAAACTTAAATCGAAACGTAGTACCGAACTCGTAGCTTCGTCAATAAGTATTCGAATTCCAGCACCATAAGCTAGATGAAAACCATCTAGTCGTAAACTCGACACTTTTGGTGCTACCTGACCAAAACCAGTAAAAGCAGCTCCTCTTATTATCCAAAATATAGGAAATCGAGCTTCCAACTGCCCCATTAGCATTTGCTTATCACGATATCGGTTTTCATAAATTCCTCGCATCATATAGGCACCACCGATCACAGGCATCGATTGTATGGGAATATCGCCATGGGTAAGTTCGCTATAAAACTGACCTGCAAGAGTAAGCTGTGGAATAGGGGTATAAAACTTACGATAATCAAGGATAAAAGCACCATAATCAAAATTACTGCCCAAATATTTTCCAAAATAATCATAACCCACATTTAAGTAAGATCCCTTTTTTGCACTAATTCGATTGTCGCGAACCTCGCGATATAAATGTATTCCCAAACCTGATTGAATACCCTCGTTTAGTTGTATTAGTGAATCGTCGCTGCGACTGATTAAATTCTTCACATCAATAAAATTATTGAAGGTATATTTTGCTCCAATATAAATTTTTTCGTGAATGTTATAATAAAATGTAGGCGATATCATTAGGTTTTTATAATCCACCAAATAACCACTATCACGTTCATTTTCATTGCCTAAACCAAAATAAAGTGAGGGGTAATCTAAAAAGATAAAATCGAGCTTAGAGTTATACTTATTAGAATGATGTACCAAATCAATAGCAAGATTAAATTTATACTGATGTTCTCCGGTAAAATAGGCGTAAGCAAGTATTGATGAAGGTTGAATTAAAGAGTCGGCCAGGGTAGTACTTTTAAATTTCCATGCATTATATTTGGTAATACCCAATACCCAACTAGTTTCCGTTGCATAGCCCCCAAAAGGTAAAGGGAAGTATTTGAAAGCCTTTTCAATGAATTTTTGAGTTTTATCAGCAAAACTTGTTTCTGTTATGCTGTCTTTTGGAATTAATGTAAAATAACTGGCTTGAGGAATATATGTTTGACTTTGTTTAAAATTAGAGTTATGCAATAAATTATCACGATACTGCGCCTCGGATTGAATAATAAGACCAAATATAGCAAATAAAAAAAGTAGTATTCTTCTCATAAATTGGTTTTTATTGAATAGCAAAGGTATTTATATTTATTTAATCATTGTAGGACAAATAGCTAACAATTATTAGGGTGAAACAGAGAGTGTTTTTCAGCTCAGTCATCGGATGACCCGAAATCATCCGATGACTAATGCAATTGGATAAAAAACTCCACCCAAATGCTCCTGGCAAGTCAGGGTGTGGCTTTGAGCCACGCCCTGACTGAGTGCGAAACGCCTTTTTCAAACCAAGTATTGAAAAAGCATTAGATATCTTTTGTTTTTAATGGTAGTTTAATTCCTCCTTTTTCGAAAAGGAGGTGTCAGTTTAGTGAGGTTTTTCTAATTAAAAGGGTGGATTTTAGTCTAAACTGACGGAGGATT
>QNXT01000149.1 GCA_003973505.1 Bacteroidota bacterium | reverse complement strand
AATCAATAGTAAATTCTTTTTCATAGTTTTCTTGTTTTAAATTTATAATTATAAAAAATATATGTTACCCAAATGTAGTTAGTTTATATAAAAATCTGCATATGTGCAAATTAAGGTTATTAACATCTCTTTGTTAATTACCTGAGTTGCTGTAGATGTACGTTTGCATTTCTAAAAAGGTTTCATTCGTTGAGGTATTATACAACCTAAATACAATTATTTTTCCAAAGGATTGGGCTTAATACTCAGTCGTGCCAATTTTGATACTTCGAGCATGGCATAGCCAAATTCCTCCATCACTTTGCCAAACATTAGGTAAATTCCATTTCCTTGAAAAGGGTAGTATTTCAGCGAGTTAGGAAAATGCACGCTGTCGTAAAGATTTCCTTCATCATCCAAAAAAGTGGCGAAGTGCATATAGTCTTTACGTATGGTTTTTACATATTTTATGGTTACCAGATGCCCCAACATACGCACGTATTTTCCAACATAATTATTTAGGTCTTTGGCCTTAATTTCTCCTCGAAACGAAGTGGTCAATAAATCAAAATAGGAAGAAGTTAAGGGAAATCCCAAAAGTTCAATCTCATCATAAGCATCAATTATTTGGTCCGATTCGAGTTGGGGAAGTGAAAATTCTTTGCTTACCACAGGAAACAAAGAGCGCATCTTTGCAGTCTTATTTTTGGGTGTTTTCTTTAAGAGCGTATGTGCCTCCCACATTAAAGCACTCTTTTCTTTTCCTGTAAAACGGAAAGCATCCACACGAAATAATAAAAGTAAACTTTCAATTCCGGGATTTAGCCGATATACAAAATCGGCAAGGTTTAGATAATCACCATTTTGCTTTCGTTCTTGCACGATTTGCTTTGCCAAGACCTTTTCCAAACTTTGAATATGAATAAACCCCATATAAATATCTTTGCCATAAATCGTGGTAAGCTGCTCACTCTTATTGATATGTGGCAAATACAACTTCGCTCCCAGTCGGCGAGCCTCATTGAAATACACCCACGTATGGTAAAAACCTCCAAAATTATTTATCACCGCCACCATAAACTCCAAAGGGAAATAGGTTTTAAGGTAAAGACTTTGAAAGCTTTCCACCGCATAGCTTGCCGAATGGGCTTTGGAAAAAGAATAACCAGCAAAACTTTCAATCTGCCGCCAAACTTCTTTGGTAAGCTCCTCAGGATAGCCATAGGAACGACAATTGGCAAAGAATTTCTCCACAATTAAATTAAACTCCTCCTTGGAGCGGGTTTTACCACTCATGGCACGGCGCAGCACATCGGCATCGGCCAGGTCGAGCCCTGCAAAATGATGGCATATTTTCAATACATCCTCCTGATATACCATCACACCAAAGGTTTCTTTAAGCTGCTGCTCCATTATGGGGTGTAAATATTTTACCTCTTGCGGATTATTATAGCGTAAAATATACTCCTTCATCATGCCCGATTTGGCTACCCCGGGACGAATAATGGAACTGGCTGCCACCAGAGTTAAATAATTGTCGCAGCGCAATTTCTGTATCAAACCCCGCATGGCTGGACTCTCGATATAAAAACAACCCATGGTTTCACCGCTTCGCAAAAGAGCTTGTACTTTTGGATCTCTTTTAAATTGTTCTACCTGATGAAAGTCAATGATTTTTCTTTGATTTCGCTCCACCAGAGCCACTGCATCTTTAATATGTCCAATGCCTCGCTGACTTAGAATATCCAATTTCTCGAAACCCAAATCCTCAGCAATATACATATCCCATTGGGTAGTGGGAAATCCTTTGGGCGGCATATCCAAAGCCGTGTAGTAAGTCAGCGGCTCCTCGCTTACCAATACACCACCAGCATGTATGCTGCGCATATTAGGGAAATCGGTCATCAGCCTGGCAAAATGATGAATGTTTCGGGTAATCTCATTCTGATTGCGTGCGGCTGCCGGATAGCGAATCAAATCGTCGGTTTCTTCCTTGGGCAAACCATATACCTTAGCCAATTCCCGATAAATGGATTTACCCTTAAAGGTAGAAATGGTTCCCAAAAGAGCCACATGATTTTTTCCATAACGATTAAAAATATATTGCTGTACATCATTCCGCTCTTTCCACGAAAAATCAAGATCGAAATCGGGGGGAGAGCTACGTTTGGGATTGATAAAACGCTCGAAGTATAAATCCAATTCGATGGGGTCCACATCCACAATACCCAAACAATAAGCCACTACACTATTGGCTCCGCTGCCACGTCCCACATGGTAATAACCCTTGGACTTGGCATATTGCACAATATCCCAGGTGATAAGAAAATAGGCTGAAAAGCCCAGTTTTTTTATTACGGATAATTCGTGGTTTACCCGCTCTTTGGCTTCCAAATTATAACGGCCATAGCGTTTGCCAATTCCTTCGTAGGCCAGACGACGCAGCATTTGATGATCTTCCTCCACACTTTGTGTAAAATGCTTTTTGTTTTTCACCGACGTGAAGTCGAATTGCATACTGCACTTATTCAATACGTTTTGGGCATTATCCACTAAAAAGCCGGCACCGTCAAAGGCCTTTCGTAATTGGGCTTCGGTGGGAAGTTTTTCGCTTGCATGGGCAAAATCGCTGGGTTGTAATTGCGATAAAAGACAATTACGATCAATGGCACGGAGGTGTTTATGAAGTTGAAAATCGATGCCTCCTTTATGAGTAACCGGCTGTAAAGCTATCAATTTAGGATGCAATTTTTTAGGAATATGCAGCAGTTGGGTAGCCTCGAAATAGCGGATTCCAATATATTCATTCTTTCGTAAAGGAAGTAAATCGTGAAGTCGGGCAAAAGGGTAAATAAAAAACACCTCGGGCAGCTCAGGAGCACGTTCGGGCAGCGATTTTTTGGCAATATTATGAGTACTCAAAAATTGATTCAACTGATGAAAACCCTCCCGATTGCGTGCCAAACCAATATACAATAGTTGGTGATTGCTGCGAAATTCAATTCCTGCTGCTGGTGTAATTCCTACTTTGCTGCAAAGCTTTACAAACTCGGCCATGGAAGTGGAGTTATTAATCTCCGTTAAAGCCAATCGCTTCCAGCCTTTTTTACGGGCAGTATTCACCAATTCCTCCACTGAGAAAGTCCCGTAGCGCAAACTATAATATGAATGATTATTTAATAGCATTTGATTAGAATATAATCTTTACTGTTTTGCTAAATATAGTATAAGTTTGGTATTACTGGGAAATAAAGTTGTGGATGATTATAATATAATCAATAAAAGAGCTGTTATTATAGATAGAAAAAGATTGGTGTTTGCTTATTGAATCTGCCCCCTGGAGATTTTTAGCTTTCATTTTGATATGGTTCTAAATTTAATTAGCTTTGTGGGTCTAAATAAATAATGGAAAAAGCTAAAGCCTGACCTATTATCTATTTTGAGAATACTTAAATAATAATAATAAAGAAAGAACTACGGATATAGCGGAAATAAACCGAAGTTTCCGTTTATAAACGACAGTAAACGGAAACTTCGGTATATACTAATGTT
>QNXT01000330.1 GCA_003973505.1 Bacteroidota bacterium | reverse complement strand
CGCCATAACATAAATGCGGTTATGATATAGAAAAAAAGAATAAAGATATAGGGCATTTGCCTTTCATCGGCTGTTTTCATTTGTAAACTATCAATTCTTCCTTGCCGTTTGAGCATATAGAAACTCGCAATGGGAAGAAGAATGTTGTTTATGGTAATTAACCCAATTAAAACATACTCAAATATGGGAGTAAGTCTTAAAACAGGGATTACCGGTAATGAAAACAATAATAAAACTAAATATATGGGGATAAATAGTGGATGAAATATAAAGGAAATACTTTGGGCTAAGAATTTCATTTATTTTAATTCTTTTCGCATGCGGGCAACGGGAATTCCCAATTGCTCACGGTATTTAGCAATGGTTCTACGTGCAATATTATAGCCTTTCTCATTTAGGAGTTTTGCAAGTTTTTCGTCCGAATAGGGCTTTTGCTTATCCTCTTCGTCAATAATGTTTTGGAGTATCTTCTTTACCTCACGGGTCGAAACCTCTTCGCCACTATCGGTAGATAGCGATTCTGAGAAGAAATCTTTTAATAGAAAAGTGCCAAAAGGAGTTTGCACATATTTGCTATTTACCACTCGTGAGATAGTCGAAATATCTAAATTTACTTTCTCGGCAATATCCTTAAGTATCATAGGTTTAAGCAGTGTTTCGTCACCTTCCATAAAATAATCGCGTTGATACTCAAGAATGGCCTCCATAGTTGAAAGTAAAGTGTGTTGACGCTGTTTGATCGCATCAATAAACCATTTTGCCGAATCGATTTTTTGTTTCACAAAAGTTAGCGCTTCTCTATTCTTACGCTTTTCCTTTTTATCCTTCGATTTGGAATAGGTTTCCATCATCTCACGATACTTTCTTGAAATATGCAATTCGGGAGCATTACGAGCATTTAGTCTTAAGCTTAATTCTCCATTCTCATAACTGACGATAAAGTCGGGAATAATATGTTGAACAATTTTTGTGCTTTCATTCAGGGAATTTCCTGGTTTTGGATTCAGCTCAAGAATAACGTTGATTGCTTCTTTTAATTCTTCTTCGGTTATTTCCAGACGTTTAATGATTTTTGAATAATGCTTTTTTGTAAATTCATTGAAAAAGCGTTCCAAAATCTGCTTAGCTAATTCTACGTGCTCATCATTATAGGGAAGCCGATTTATTTGAATGAGAAGGCATTCCTGTAAATTGCGTGCACCTACACCAGGAGGGTCAAATGATTGAATCATTTTAAGAAGTCTCTCAACTTCTTTCTCATCGGTCATGATGTTTTGGCTAAAGGCTAAGTCGTCAACCAATGCAACCAAATCACGACGTAAATAGCCCGAATCATCGAGGTTGCCAATAATAAAGAGTGCAATTTTTAATTCTTTCTCACTGAGGTTCCGCATCCCCAATTGAGTACGAAGTAAGTCGTGAAATGTAGTGCCGGATACAAAAGGAATTTGACGATCTTCATCATCTTTACTTTGATTATTTGCCTGAAGTTTATAGCCTGGGGTATCGTCCTCATCCAAATAATCTGAAAAATCGAATTCATCATCAGCATTATCCTGCTGCTCCTCAGTATTGATATCTTCGTTGGCATAGTCATCCTGCTCATCTTTAAGCTCATTGTCGGGGCCTTCATCAAGAGCAGGGTTTTCTTCAATTTCTTGTTTTATACGTTGTTCCAGAGCAATAGTAGGTATTTGCAACAATTTCATTAGTTGAATTTGCTGAGGTGATAGCTTCATGAGAAGCTTTTGCTGTAAGCTCTGTTTTAACATATATTTTTCGTCTTATTAGTAATAGTAAAAGTATGAATAATTTCGATATTTATAAAGCATTTATAGCTTATAAAAACGAATTAAAATTCGGCCTGTTTTGGTGCTCTTGGGAAAGGAATTACATCACGAATATTTCCCATTCCTGTAACAAACAGCATCAAACGTTCGAATCCTAAGCCAAAACCACTATGAGGAACCGTTCCAAAGCGGCGTGTGTCTAAGAACCACCACATTTCTTCTTCAGGAATACCCATTTCTTTGATTTTTTCCAATAGCACATCCAAACGCTCTTCACGTTGCGAACCACCTACGATTTCGCCAATACCAGGGAATAGAATATCCATGGCACGAACGGTTTTACCATCATCATTCATTCGCATATAAAAGGCTTTGATTTCTTTTGGATAATCTACAAGAATCACAGGTTTTTTAAAGTGCTTTTCTACCAAATAGCGTTCGTGTTCCGACTGTAAATCAGCACCCCATCCGTCAATCACATACTCAAAGCGTTTTTTCTTATTGGGTTTTGAATTACGAAGAATGTCAATTGCTTCAGTATAGGTAAGACGAACAAAGTCGTTATCAATAATAAATCGCAATTTTTCAATCAATTCTTGTGAACGTTCGCTCTCTTTCTTTCCTTTTTCTTCTTCTTGCAAGCGTTTGCTCAAAAATTGTAAATCATCCATGCAGTGCTCCAAAGCATAGCTTACAACATATTTAAGCATTTCTTCAGCAAGATCCATATTGTCATCCAAATCGTTGAATGCAACCTCTGGCTCAATCATCCAAAACTCGGCTAAATGGCGTGTTGTATTGGAATTCTCAGCACGGAAAGTTGGGCCAAAAGTATAAACCTGTCCTAAGGCCAAAGCCGCAAGTTCCGCTTCTAACTGACCTGAAACCGTAAGGTTTGTTGGGCGACCGAAGAAGTCTTCCTTATAGTTAACCTCACCCTCTTCGGTAAGAG
The DNA here is from genome assembly GCA_003973505.1 of Bacteroidota bacterium. Next base: position 809 of record QNXT01000330.1, on the reverse strand, counting down.
GTGGATTTTTATCGTCGAGTGTAGTAACGCGAAACATTTCTCCGGCACCTTCGGCATCCGAAGCGGTAATGATAGGCGTATGAATGTTATAGAATCCTTTATCATTAAAGAATTTATGAATGGCAAAAATCATGGCATGGCGAATGCGATTTACGGCACCAAAAGTATTGGTACGGAATCGTAAGTGGGCAATCTCGCGTAGAAATTCTAAGGAATGCTTTTTGGGTTGAAGAGGATATCTCTCAGGGTCTGCTACGCCTAAGACTTCCAATTTACTTGCAATCACCTCAACCGATTGTCCAGAGCCTTGCGATTTCATGAGCTTACCATCAATGGCTAATGCCGCTCCAACACTCACTCCTTCCATTACGTTTTCGCCCAATGTGGCAAAATCTACTACAATTTGTAGATTGTGAATTGTCGATCCATCGTTCAATGCAATGAAAGCAACATTTTTACTTCCACGACGGTTGCGTACCCATCCTTTTATATGTACTTCTTTATCAAAGTCTTCACTTTTGATTAAGTCAATAATTCTCGTTCTGCTCATGATTTTATATTGTAAAATAATATCCTTTTTTCGTAGTGCAAAAAAACGAAAAATATCCATTGCTTTTGGGTAAAAATCAGGGCAAACGCATCTAAATTCTATTAAAAGTCATATGTTATTTAATCTAAAGTCTAGAAATATTAATTCAATAATACTATCCATTTTCCCTAATCGGTAGACAGTCTCCAAAGTGGAGTTCTTCATTAATACTCATAACTGTTAGAAATTCAGGGTAAATCAGCTCCCCCTTTGAAAAAGG
>QNXT01000242.1 GCA_003973505.1 Bacteroidota bacterium | reverse complement strand
CACGAAGGAATAGCGGGCTATTTCGAGTGGTATTTAGTGCGAAGATGGTTTGCTATTGACTTTTTTATATAAATTTCGATAATTAGCCCATATACTTCCCCAAATATACTCGAATTATCTCGATAGTCCATCGTAAATTTGAGTCGTATATGAACTTATTATCTGAAACTGTGAGCAAAGCTTACATCGAACTCAGGTTATAAGCAACATCTTTTTTTAGCACTTTTTATAATTCTTTAAATGACTATTTCTTTTTGATGCTTTGTCAACCTTTAGGTATTCTTTTTACTTTTTCAGCTGAAAAAGTAACAAAAAAGCTGCGCTGACGAAAAATGTCTAAAAATAATGGTGATAAATCTAAACACAAAAAACTCCTCCTTATAGCCACCCGTAATAAGACGGATGGCTAACGAGCGTCAAACAGTTTTGTGTTTTTAACGATTTCTCCCCCTTATTTTTTTTACGTCATTTTTCTAAGGCGCACAATCAATCCGTAAGCGGATTGAAATGACTAGGGCAGTGGTGTTTTCTTAAGGTTTTCATATAATAAAATATTAGAATTAGGTTCATTAAGTCCATTGCAGAAGTTGTGTTTATTATTTCAAATGTTAATGCGCAAGGCGCGCAGGGCTTGGCCAAAAAGCAGGGCTGGAGAGGCGGGAATTCCAAAATGATATTATTATCAATAAAATCGCTTGCGTTTTGATTAGCAACAATAAAATTAGAATTAAGCATGCACAAACCTTTATTCCCAAAAGTAATAAAGCCAAAAGAGAACCACTGTTGCTAATCACCTTATTTTATTAGATAATAAATTATTTTGGAAGGGCGGGCGGACGTTTTTTTTAGCCTTGATCCCGATATATCGGGATGATTCGTTTTTGTTCAAGCAAAAATGAATACGAATAAATATTGTAATGAATTAATACAGTCAGATATTGAGCGCATCAATTTAGGAATTGACACCCTTTACTTTTAATCAAACACATAATCAAAATCCACAAATCCTAATATATCGCATATTTTTAACCCAAATTACCCATACGAAATAGACTACATTTGCGTTATTAAAATTCATTCTAAATAATTAACTATGAATTTAACAAAGCAGTTATTAATACTTGTTTTTATGGCCATAAATTTTAGCAATATGAACGCACAAGACAGTACTCAATACAATAAACTTACAGAAGAAGAAGAATTTGTAATACTACATAAAGGAACGGAACGACCTTTTACCGGAAAATACTATACAAATACTGAGGATGGTACGTATCTTTGTAAAAGGTGTAATGCCCCACTCTATCGTTCAAGCGATAAATTTGATGCGCATTGTGGTTGGCCAAGTTTTGATGATGAAATAGAAGGTGCTATTATTAAGAAAACCGATGCTGATGGTCGTAGGACAGAGATTTTATGTGCTAACTGCGGAGCACATCTTGGGCATGTATTTGTAGGCGAGCATTTCACCGATAAAAACACGCGACATTGTGTAAATTCCATCAGCTTAAATTTCCAGCCTGCACAAATAAAGGCTCCTAAAACAGAGGATAAAAAGAAAACCGATACCGCCATTTTTGCAGGAGGTTGTTTCTGGGGAATGCAGTATTATTTTGAAAACAAAAAAGGGGTAATAAGTTCGCAAGTTGGATATATTGGCGGTCATAAAGATAATCCAACTTATGCAGAAGTTTGCATGCATACCACTGGCCATATTGAAGCTTTGGAAGTTGTTTTTGACCCATCAGTCATAAGCTATGAAGATTTAACAAAACTATTTTTCGAGATTCATGACCCCACGCAAGTAAATCGTCAAGGTCCTGATGTGGGAGAGCAGTATAAATCAGCGATTTTTTATAAAGATGCAAAACAAAAAGAAATAGCTGAAAAACTAATTGGTATTTTGAAATCAAAAGGTTATGATGTTGTAACAGAACTCCATAAGGCTACAAAATTTTGGCCAGCAGAGGATTATCACCAAAAATACTACGACAAAAACGGACATCGTCCTTATTGTCATTTTTATCAAAAGAAATTCTGACTTCGGCAGGCTCAGTCACCAGAGTTCGGCAACTTCGACAGGCTCTTTACCAATTTCTCACCAAAGGATTTCAAGGGAATGAAAGAACGACAGAATGAAACAATTAAACATTAAAAGCCTTTTTATTGCACTTACTATCATTTTAAGTGGCTGCGTGAATGGGCAAATTAATAATGAAACAACAATGGAACATCAATATACCAACGACTTAATAAACGAAAGCAGTCCTTATCTTTTGCAACACGCACATAATCCCGTAAACTGGCATGCATGGTCGAAAGAGACTTTATCTTTAGCTCAAAAAGAGAATAAACCCATTTTGGTAAGCATTGGATATTCATCATGCCATTGGTGCCATGTGATGGAACATCAGTCTTTTGAAGATTCAACAATTGCGGCATTTATGAACGAACATTTTATCTGCATAAAAGTAGATCGGGAAGAACATCCTGATGTAGATCAAATATATATGAATGCCGTTCAACTAATGACGGGCAGTGGTGGTTGGCCATTAAACTGCTTTGCCCTACCCGATGGCCGTCCTTTTTTTGGTGGAACTTATTTCCCAAAAAAGCGTTGGCAAGATGTTTTACAACAAGTGGCACACTTATATGAGAACGAATACCCAAAGGTTCTTAGCTATGCGCAAAAGTTGGAAAATGGAATTAAACAAAGTGAGCAAGTAGTAAAAGTAGCCACCGATAATAATTTTACGGAGGCTATGCTTGATGAAATATTAAGCAATTGGGTAAATCATTTAGATGATGAAGAAGGCGGTCCCGATCGTGTTCCTAAATTTCCCCTACCCAATAATTATCAATTATTAATGCGCTATGCCCATCGTGAGGGTGATCGTATTATTGAAAATCATGTAAAACGCACTTTAGACAAAATGGCCAATGGTGGCATTTACGACCAATTGGGTGGTGGCTTTACCCGATATTCAACCGACAGGGAATGGAAAGTACCTCATTTCGAGAAAATGCTTTACGATAACGCACAATTGGTTAGTTTGTACAGTGAAGCCTATAAAAACTATAAAAATCCACATTATAAGCAGGTTGTAATCGAAACACTGAATTTTATTCAACGAGAAATGACCAATGAAGTGGGTTTATTCTATTCGGCTTTAGATGCCGATTCGGATGGTGAAGAAGGAAAGTTTTATGTATGGAAAAAGCAGGAAGTTGAAAATATTCTTGGCAAAAATACTGTTCTATTCGAAGACTATTACCAAATGAATAAAGTCGGATTTTGGGAGCATGATAATTATATTTTGATGCGTAATCCTGATATTCAAAGCCTGGCTGATAAATATAAGCTAAGTATCGCCGAAGTGGAAAAGCAAATAAAACACGACAAGGAAATACTTATGGCAGAACGTAGTAAACGTATTCGACCAGGATTGGATGATAAAAGTTTACTTAGTTGGAACGCGCAAATGATACGAGGCTATTGCGATGCTTATACTGCTTTAGGTAACGATAATTATCGGCAGTCGGCAGAAAAAGCCATGG
>QNXT01000244.1 GCA_003973505.1 Bacteroidota bacterium | reverse complement strand
TAGGTGTAAATAAAAAACTCTTCCCCAACTTTATGAATAGCTATAACTTGAAATCTCTTGATGCCTAGATTGCTGCCATCAAAATAAAACACTGTATCAGGGGTTTTAATATACAAACCATGTGACGAGCCAAACAACAAACAATCGTATTTGGAACTATAGTTTGCTACTCTAAAGTGTTTGCTGATGGTATCGTTTAATGCTAATGTATGGAATTTTTTGCCATCGAAAGAACAAATTCCTCCCCCATAAGTGGCAAGCCATAGCATTCCATGCTTGTCTTGAGTAATCCCCCAAACCCAGTTTTTTGAAAGCCCATCACGGGTGGTGTATATTTTCACATCAGCACCATTGTATTTACAAAGTCCCCCATTGGTTCCCAGCCAAATAGTACCATCTGCATCCTTAAAAATATCTTGAATGGAATTATCGGGCAATACATTTTTGGTGCTTAAATGCTCCAAATGATAGTATTGGGCAGAAGCATGCTTTACTACCGCCGACAGTAGTATGATGAGTAATGAAAAGAGTATTTGTTTTCTCATTTAATATTTTTGTAAACGATATTGAAACAGAAGCTTTATCAGCTCAATTTCTCCACCAAATCTTTATAATGCCCTGTGGCAATTGGCAAGGATTCACCATTGTCAAGTATCACCCTATCACCATTATTACGACTCAGCGATTTTATATAATTCTGATTTACATAATAGGATTTGTGTATTCGAAAAAATGTATCCTCAGGAAGTAAATTCACCATATATTTTAAGGGCTTTGTTACCAAAATAATCGCTGAAACGGTGTGCACTTCACAATAGTTTTTATCGGCTTTGCAATATAAAATATTCCGTACTCTTTCTAGTTCATAACCATCGCTAGTGGGAAAAATAACCTTATTATACACTTCCGAATCGAGATTCATATTATGCAGTAGGGTTTCTATTTGCAGACTGGTATTTTTATTTATTTGGTCTTTTCGCTCCAACTTAGTGATGGCCTCGCCAAGGTCGATTTGGTTAATGGGCTTTAGAATATAATCCAAAGCAGCATATTTAATGGCGCTGATGGCATATTGCTCGTAGGCTGTGGTAAATATCACCGCAAAAGTTGGTTTCTGAAAATATGAAAATAGCTGCAGCCCATTTTCTTCCGGCATTTCCACATCCAAAAACACCACATCAGGCTGAAATTCTTTAATCAAACTTACGCCCTCTTGCACCGATTCAGCCAAAGCCACTACCTCAATTCGCCTTGAAAAATAGCGCTGTAGCAGCTTTTGCAGCGACTGCCTGGCATTTAACTCATCATCTATTATAATACACGTTCGCATATACCACCTTAAATTTAAAAATCCAAAGATACATAAGCTTTTGCCTAAAAATAGAGCCAATGTTTTAAGTGTGGTTTTTCATGGATTAAGTACGGTGTTTTAATGATTAAGTGTAATTTCAAGATATTTGAGCAAAGCAAATTTGCGCTTAGTCGGGGCGTGGCTCGAAACCACACCCTGACTTGCCAGGAACATTTAGCTTGAGTTTTTATCCATATGCATTTGTCATCGGATGACTTCGAGTCATCCGATGACTTAAAAAATCAAATCCTCCGTCAGTTTAGAATAAAATCAACTCTCTCAATTAGAAATTTCTCACTAAACTGACACCTCCTTTTGATAAAGGAGGAATTAGATTACCCTTCAAAACTAAAACTCTTTTGCAATTTGGTCGGAGGATTTTAAAGAACCTAATTGCAATAGTCATCGGATGAATGGAGTCATCCGATGACTAAGCTGAGGTTTTGTTTTAAGCCTAAGCAGAAACAGTCAAAACTTTCAGTATTTTCGCACAGCAAAAAATCAAAAACAAAACTATGTATTGGATTATAGGAATTAGTGTAGTGGTGCTCGTTTTGGGCGTATTTATGTATCGTCGATATAAAATGTTTGCTCCGGCATTGAACGAGAATCATGTGGACAGCGCAAAGCTGATTAAGCTCAACGATAAAAACTTCAAAGTATATACTCAAAAAGGGGTTTCATTGGTCGATTTTTGGGCTGAGTGGTGTAAGCCTTGTAAAATACAGGGACCTATTGTAAGTCAGATTGCCGAAGAAATGAGTGCTAATGGTGTAAAAATCTGCAAATTCAATGTGGAGAAAAACCCCAAGATTTCACAGAAATTGGGAATCAAAAGCATTCCTACGATTATCATCTTTAAGAATGGTAAAGAGGTGGAGCGATTGGTAGGGCTGAAAGGCAAAGGAGCTTTGGAAAAAGTAATGAAAAAACATATTTTATAGTAAACTTCGAATTTTGCTCAACTTCTTCGTTTTCAAAAAAAAATAATCTCCTCATTTCCCATAGGAAACTGCGGTATTATTTTTTTCTCAGACCTCGAATTTGAACAAAATACAAAGTTTTGAATCTCTAAAGTCTTATCTGCGAAACCTGCCTACCGGCATAGGCAGGTCTGCGGGAAAATTTTACCGAAAGACATCCACTTCTACCACACCGCCTTTTACAAAGAATACATTATCCCGGCCCATCCATCGGGCGATGCTTGCGGCTACCGCTCCTTTTGGCCCGGCAGTACAGAGGGTAAATACATATTTGTAATTACTTAAATCCAATTTCTCAATCTCAGTTACAAAACTATTGAAAGGAATATGATAGATATGTTTCTTTTCAATGCGGTCGTCCTCAAAGCAACAGTCTTGCTTTTCGCGCACATCGATAATGGCCATATTTTCACCCTTTGTCAGCAATTTATTAAACTGATCAGGCATTATCACCGGCCAAGGCATGGCTTTTAGCTTTTGATCTAGTTCTTTTAGAAATTCGTTGTTCATTTGTTCATTGTTTATTGTTTGTTGTTCTTTATCTGTCCGCCAATGAGGCAGGTTTGATGTTTATTGTTTGTATTTAATTCCTCGATATTCCGATTTTTTTAAGTAGTTAATCAAACCTCCAATTTTATTAGCAATTTCCGAAGCTCTGTTTTTCAATTCAACAAACTCTTTTTCAGAAACATACCCTCTATCGAATATGCGATATAATTGTGAACGCGATTCTCCCGCACTTCCTTTAGCGATACTAAGAAATTGAATAAACTCCTTTTTTCCATCTCTATCAAAACCTTCCGCAATGTTATCCATAATACTTCCCGAAGACCCATTTATTTGATTCTTCAAACGATAATCTGTTTTCAAACCATCGTAATTGATTATTCTAAAAACTTCTTTACAAAAGTCCCTAGACAATTGCCAAACTTCGATATCCTCAAACGATTTCCAAGTTGCCATAATAATATATTTTTAAATTCGATTTTCCAAAGAACAACGAACACTAAAACATTTTATCGTCCCGGCGTATAAGCCGCCTTTATCTTATCCAATTCTCCATCCAACTTTTGCAAATCAGCCTTGATACTTTTCAAATCTTGCTGTACCTGACCGATATGTTTTTGTACAATTTTGAAATCATCAATCTGCGTTTGTGTTGGAGGTTCGTGGGTTCCCCATGAGTTGTAAATAGCATTGCTCAATCGTGAGTTTAGACTTGGAG
>QNXT01000126.1 GCA_003973505.1 Bacteroidota bacterium | reverse complement strand
GCTATTGACTTTTTTATATAAATTTCGATAATTAGCTTATATACTTCCCCAAATATACTCGAATTATCTCGATAGTCCATCGTAAATTTGAGTCGTATATAAACTAATTATCTGAAACTGTGAGCAAAGCTTACATCGAACTCAGGTTATTAACGTTCTCCAGACTGTGATATTTAGAATTTAGCTAAAATAAATAGTTATACGATATTATTATATCTGAGTATAATCAGTTTTTTAAATGCCTAAATAATTTATTTTAAATTTGACAAATGTTCTTGTTTATTGTAAATTGCAGAATGATTTGAAATAGACTTAATCTCTATTTTATATTTGTATTTATTTGAATATGAATAGATAATTGTATTAAGTAATATTTGTGATATTAGTATTAATTAAAAAACCTTATCAAATGAAAAAACAAACAGTTTTTATGATTTTAATGGCCCTTTTTATGACAAGCAATATTTGGGCACAACGTTCCTCTGATATTGATGGTTCGAAAGATTATCCTTTGGTGAAAAGATTCAATGGTTCATTTATTGAATATTATAAAGAGGCAAAGATGATTGAATATATGATTCCCATTGATTTTACGACAGGGAAATTTACCTTTCAAAATCCAGCTAAATTGCAAGGGAATTTAACAAGAATTCAATATTCTACAAAATCGGAAAACACACCTATATACATTCTTAGTCAGATAACTCCTGCTTTGCAAAAAGAGGGTTTTGTAATAGTATATAAGGCTGATAACGAGGAAATGGGGATGAGTCCCAAAGCTTTTAATCAGTTTTTTTATAAAACCTTAAAGAATGGCCAATTTGGTTTTTCCTACGAAACAACGGGAAGCCGACAAGGATTTCTTGTGGCAAAGGCTAATAATGGAGGTAAAGATATTTATGTAGTTATTTATATCTCATGGTTTGATAATGCTGCTTTAATTACCGAAGATGTGATTGAAGCAAGTTCGTTTAAGCAAGAAAAAAACATTATGGAGCCAAAAGATTTGGTTTCAGTGTTTAAGGGGGCAAAAATAACTTATTATAATCATACCAAGTGGGATACATATATAATGCCTGCAGGAAAAATGGCCATGGAAAATGGAGCCAATGTATGGGGTAATAAATTGGATTTAAAAGGGGAGGTTACTCGGTTCCAGTTTCATATTGATAAAGAGAATAATGCAGCTTATGTTTATCAAAACTATTTAGATGCCTTGAAGAATGCAAATTGGGAGATTGTATTTAATGGTAGTCAGGAAGAGGAGTTAGGTAATACAAGTTACGAATGGCAGTATTCCATGTTTCAAGAGGGACTTAAATTGGGAGATAAGTTTGGTTCTGATGATAATTTTAGAGGTGGTAATTATGCTTATATAGTTGCCAAATATGAAGATAATGACTTTGTTTACTACGTTGATTTATATATTCTTGAGAAAGATGATTATACATTTGTGAATGAGGATATTGTAAAGGTGAAAAATCCTGATTTGGGAATGGTGACAGCAAAGAAACTTAGTGAGGGAATTAAGAAAAATGGTCACATGGTTTTGGATGGTATTTTCTTTGAAACAGGTAAAGATGTGCTTAATGATAAATCACAAAAGGCTTTGAAAAATATTGCAGCGTATCTAAATGCGAATAAGGATAAAAAGTTTTTTATTGTTGGACATTCTGATAATGTAGGTGGATTTAAAGATAATATGACTTTGTCGGAGAATAGGGCAAAGGTGGTGATGAATGAATTGATTTCCAAATATGGAGTGGATGCAGCTCAATTGGAAGCTTATGGTGTTGCTAATTTGGCTCCAAGAAGCAGCAATGAGCAGGAAAGTGGAAAATCGAAAAACCGTCGTGTGGAGATTGTGCTTCAATAGTACGACGAACTTAGGTTATTAAACACAATCTTAGGTTTAGGTTAAAACGTAAAATGTAATCAATAGCAGTGTAGCCGCAATTCAATAAGTATGGAATTGCGGCTTTTTATCTTCTTACTTATTTTTCCTTTGTCAATACTATTATTCAAAAAGCTATATTTGTATCAACTATGAAACATTCAAAATACTGGAAATCACTTTTTCGATTTGAAGATGCGGAGGATAAGAACTTCCAATTAATTTTCTTCGCTTTTATAATAGGAGGTGTGGTAGGTCTTTTTGGAGCATTTTTTAGGGTGATATTAATGTATGTTGAAACACACCGCTTGAAACTATTCCAAAGTGTTAATCACGATATTTTTTGGCAATGGATTTTGCCTGTAGTTCTTGTTGTTGCTGCGGGTGTCATTGCGGTTTATATTGTAAAAAGGTTTGCTCCGGAGGCGGCAGGAAGTGGTGTGCACGAAATAGAGGGAGCCTTAGATGATATACGTCCATTACGTTGGAAACGAGTAATTCCGGTTAAGTTTTTTGCATCTTTATTCTCTTTGGGGGGTGGTTTTTTACTTGGTCGTGAAGGACCTACTATTCAGTTAGGTGCAAGTATTGGCAAAATGATTCGCGATGTTTTTAAGCAACCTGAGAATAAAAATAATCCACTTATTTCGGCTGGTGCTGCTGCAGGATTGGCGAGTGCTTTTAATGCACCCTTTTCTGGGATCATATTTGTGATGGAGGAAATGCATGGCCATTTTAAATATTCATTTTTCTCATTATCGGCCATCATGTTGGCATCGGCTACAGCTGATATTGTGGTGCGAATGATTGTGGGAGGAAGTGTTGTAATTGAAATGACAGTGTTTACTATGCCACCTCTTTCGGTAATGTGGATGTTTGTTTTACTCGGGGTTATATTTGCTTTAGTGGGTTTGGCTTTTAACAAATCGCTGCTGTTTATTTTAGATTTTTTTGGCAATATGAGTAAACATATGAACTTAATTAGCGTTGCTGCCATCGGACTACTTATTGCCGTCTTAGGGATATTCTTTCCAGAGATGATTGGTGGAGGTTATCATACAATTAGCATGGCGTTAAAGCATTCCTATACCATGCAGTTTATGCTATTTCTCTTTTTGGGTCGTATGGTATTAACCCTATTTAGCTATGGAGTAGGGTTGCCAGGGGGTATTTTCGCTCCATTATTGGCATTGGGCGTTGTTTTAGGAATGTTGTTCGGTGGCATAATGGAGTACTATTTTCCAGGCCAAATTGATCAGACGGGCGTTTTTGCAGTTGCTGGAATGGCTGCGATATTTGCTGCTACGGTACGTGCACCCGTTACCGGAATTATCCTGGCAGTGGAAATGACATCAAATTATGAGCTTCTATTACCTTTGATTTTTACGGTAGTAACAGCTTCATTGCTAACTACTCAAATGGGAAATCAACCTATTTATACTACGCTTTTAGAGCGGACGATGCAACGGGAGCATGATAAGGCGAATAAGAAATTAGAAGAAGCGTAAACAAAAAGGGATAAGATTCTTACCACTTTTTCAATGGTTTTTCGCCCCAACCCTAAAGGTAGAAACCATTGAAAAAACAAGATTCATTTTTTTACTTTTTGGTTCCCTTTAGGGCAAGGGTAAAACAAAAAGTAAAAAATGCTGTGACAATTAGAATTTAGCCACAAAAAGTAATGCTGCAACGATTAGAATTTAGCTTAAAGAAAAAATTATAGATTAATTTATTTGCGTATTCGCGGCTAATCACCATTTCATTTTTAGCTAAAGTCCTAGACTAAACAATAGCTGATAATACATCTGATTTTCATGGGGTAAATAGGCTGTGCGTAAACCCAATTCAAAGGGTGCCATATGCCGAAGAAAATGTAAATCGGTTGTTAAATCCACTCCCAATGATTGATGATTATACTGATAATTGGTTGTCCCATCGAAAAATGAGCCCTTTCCATAATCGAAGAAAATAGCACCTTTTAATTGTTTGAAATAGGCCAATGAAGTCAAACTAAAATCGGGATAAAAAATGGGGAATATATAATCAAAGCGGAAGCTAAGATAATCATCACTTTGAATATTTGAATAACCGCGTGGGAATAGAATGAGATCGTTAAATGCAAAATTATAACTGTCTTTCATCTGTCCGGCAATATAAAAACGGGCAGTGTGATGTTTCATAAATCCAGGAAAATACAGACGTGCTGCAGCCGAAATAAGAATAGAACGTTGCAAAAGATCGAAAGGCGTATCACGAACATTCAAATCCAATGATTGTCCCCAACGGGTTTCAATATCCCGACTGCCTTTCTTCAATTTATGATGCATATATAGTCGGTAACGCACTGTTTGAAATGATTCTCCACTTGGAAATTGGTCTGGAGTAGATGAGTTTGCTCCCAGAGTTTGATTGAAAAATCCAACTGATGGCTGAATGAAAGTTGCATATTTCCCGGAACTTAAATTCAAGGGCTGCGCAATACTGATGCCTATATTTGTGGAATTATAGGTAAATCGCTCTTTATGTCCATCTTGGTAAACTCTGAACATTGCTCGATCTTCATATTCTATGTCGAAATCAATCAAGGGATACCAGGCTTTATAACTGAAATTGGCGTAATATCTACTGGTTTGTTCATTCATTCGGTATTCGTAACCAAAAGTGCTAATCATAGAACTAAGTAGATTTTGAGAAGCAAAGGTAAAGCCTGGATTTGCTTCTATATTATCCAAATTCAATCCAATGGGTGCCCAAGAATGAATATTAAAAAGATGAGGTAATTTATAATATTTCGAGCTTAGAAATGTAGAATCATTTAGCGGAAATTTCTGAATATTCGATTTATTGTCAGTTAAATAGGATTTATAAAAGTCATCATTCTTACCTTCTTTAGCTTTTTGGAAATTGTAAATATTTTGTTTTGCAATCAAGTCTCCATCGGATGAATAACTATTAAAAAGAATTTGATTTTCATTCACAACCGAAAGATTACTTACCCCAAAAGGAACGGAGGATATTTGCTCTTCTGTGGTAGTGCATGGGTCAAAAGAATGTACATTGGTAACACCACTTTTTGTGCTAATAAACACCACTTTGTTTCCATAAGGGTTAGGGTGGGAGAGTAGGTTATAGGTTGGCCCAAAGATTGTTTTCTTTTCTTTGTTTGAAATATTAAATTCTACAATACTATTTCCTTTCTCGTTTATCTCAATGGCTAAAACATTCTTTCCGTCAGCAGAGAAGAAAGGCGTTTTGATAAAGTTTTTTGATGGAATGCTTTTTAGTATTTGCCCACTACGTGAATCCAAAATCACCAGATTATACTCATTTGCTTTTCCTACTTCAATCACCACAATGCGTTTTCCATCTGCGTCAAAATTGGGGAAGAAATATCGTGTTCTATGGCTTACTTTTTTTGTGCGCATATCATAAGTTTTTACAACCATGAATTTTCGATGTTGCCAACGAGGATTATAGCCTCTTTCGTTCCAAACCAACAAGCTGTCGGCAACACTCAGGTTGTCAATGGAGCCAAAACCCGGTGTATGAAGTATCTTTATTTTGCCTGTGGTTAAATTAATGCTCGATATTCTGTTGATGTCGTCAAGTCCTGTAATAAGGCTGATTAGGGTGTTCGAGTCCACTAAATTGGGATTGGTAAAACTACGGAATGCCTTTTCATTATTGATTACCAAAGTGTCAAAATCAGAATAAGGACGCTCTTTATAATCCTTAATCCAAATTTGACTCAGGGTATCCAAACTCTCACTATAAAATTCCGTTTTGTTTAATCCGCTTTGTTTTTTTATGGAATGTGAAAAGGGGACAATCATATAAGGGTTTCTTGCTGAGTAGTCCAAATTATTTGACCAAAAAGCATTACCATATTTTTGTTGGCCGATTGTTGTGAGGTGGTAGCCCAAAACGTAATGGTCGGGCACAAAATCACGATAAGACCCATTATATGCTTTATCGTAGGAATAGACTCCTTTTTCGATTATTTGGGCTTTCAAAGCCATGCTAAAACCAGGGTCTCTACCACGTCCGGTTTCACTTAATGCCGTTTCTGTGGCTATGGCGTCGCCTTCCAAAAACCAAAGTGGAATATAGGCCCCCAATATACCGCCTGTCGCGGCTTCGCCAAAAATATACGATAGTACTTTGGTAAATCCTTGTCGCATTTTGCTCACTTGAACCACATGGCGAAATTCGTGCAGAGCCAATTGTTCCCACCAATCTTCACCATAGCTCGACTGTGAAGGTGTGTTATAGACTTCCATTCTTTTGGGTGCCCATACTACCATGGCATTGGAAGTAGAAGCCTCCATGTGCATTATGATATCAATTCGTTTTGGTTGGTGGTTCATTCCTTTGGGCACTTGTTGTGCGGCCCATAACAATTTATTGGCAAAATGCTGAGCCTGTTTCTCCGCATAATCAGGATAAACCAATCGGAAATAATCTGTTTTTATTTGTTGCCAATGTATGCTTGCGGGGTCTTGTCCTGTTTCGTAAAATTGTGCAGTTAGCGTGTTTATTAAGAAAAAACAAAGCAGTGTCAGGAGTGAAATTTTTCGAATCATGTAAACAAAGATGCAAATAATAATTCAATTTTTTTTTACACCTTTGCCAAAATTTTAAGAGATGGTAGAAGACTTAGGTAAATACGGAAAACTATTTGAATTATTGGTTAGAGATTTTACTTGGCCAACAGATTATATGTTCAAATTTATTGTTCCTTTCGAGGCTGATAATCTAAATACTTTGAAATCCTTTTTCTCGGATAAGGCAGAGATAAAACATAAGGAATCAAAAAATGGGAAATATATAAGTTTTTCGGCAGTGCAGAAATTTGATGACCCTATGGATATCATTGATATTTATAAAAAAGCTGAGGGGATAAAAAAACTTATTTCCTTATAACAGTTTTCTTTGTCAGAAAAGTAAAGCTTAGCCGATTCAAAATTAGTATTATAGAAAAATAAACAGATTAAGTATGTTCGGAGATTTAATGGATAAAATGAAGGTGGCGCAGGAAGAAACCAAAGAAAAACTGGCGCGTATCCTTGTAGATGGACAAGCCGAAGGTGGCGGAGTAAAAGTAGTAGTGAATGGAAACCGAGAGGTAAAACAGGTTTATTATACACCAGAGTTTTGGGAACAGGCTGATAAAGAAGAAGTGGAAGAATTGACCATGATTGCCTTGAATCGTGCGCTGGAAAAAGCAGAAGTTATATACACAGAGGAAATGTCGGGTGTAGCAAAAGGTATGATGCCTAATATTCCAGGAATGGGTAATTTATTTGGGAAATAGAACCAAAATCTATTCCTTTCCTTTTTTTATAACCTTTGTGTCACTTTGTGTTTCTTTGTGTAACTCTGTGTAATAACAATTTTTTATTTCAATGAGGCTATACCACAAAGAATCACAAACCTGTCTTCCGAAGGTAGAAAAGGCGCAAAGAATCACAAAGATAATATTGAGAATTAATGACTTAATGTCGGAGTTTATGAATAAGAAAATTCGTAAAGAAACTAATTAGACACAACAGAGAAACAGGGAACAAAAAACGCCATCAATCGAAATGAAAGATGGCGTTTTGTATTTTAAAGAATGAACTTCTATTTCCGTTGAATCGCTTTTAAAGCCGCAGCAACAATATCCTTAGTGTCCAAACCATATTTAGTCATCAATTCGTCAGGAGTAGCGCTCTCGCCAAACTTGTCATCCACAGCCACAAACTCCATAGGAGTTGGATTCTCCATAGCCAAAAGCTGAGCGATGCTATCACCCAAACCACCATTGCGCAAATGCTCTTCAGCAGTTACCACACAGCCTGTTTTGGCAACAGAATCTAAAATTGCTTTTTTGTCCAATGGCTTGATGGTGTGAATATTGATAATCTCGGCATCAATGCCTTTTTCTGCCAGAATTTCACCCGCTTCAATGGCTTTCCAAACCATATGGCCTGTGGCAAAAATACTTACATCGCTACCTTCGTTAAACATTACAGCTTTACCAATCTCAAATTTCTGAT
>QNXT01000052.1 GCA_003973505.1 Bacteroidota bacterium | reverse complement strand
GTGGTAGATAAAGCAAAGGCAAAAAGCGCATTTGAAAATAAAGGTAAAAAACTTACGTTTGTGGAATTAGGAGAAACAATAACAATTTAGAATATATGGGAAAAGTAATTTCAATAGCTAACCAAAAGGGAGGAGTGGGGAAAACCACCACAGCGATTAATTTGAGTGCAGGATTAGCAATTCTTGAACATAAAACCTTATTAATAGATGCTGACCCTCAGGCAAATGCCACATCAGGAGTTGGCTTCGACCCAAAAACTATAAAAACCAGCATTTACGAATGTATCATCGACGAGGTAAAAGCAAAGGATATTATTTTGGAAACAAAAACACCTGGTCTTGACCTTTTACCTGCACATATCGACTTGGTTGGTGCTGAAATTGAAATGATAAACCTTCCTAATCGAGAGAAAATGATGAGCAAGGTAATCGATCAAATCAAAGATGATTACGATTTTATTATCATTGATTGCTCTCCCTCTTTGGGCTTGATTACCATCAATGCGCTATCGGCTTCCGATTCGGTAATGATTCCGGTACAATGTGAATATTTTGCATTGGAAGGTTTGGGGAAATTATTAAGTACAATCCGCATTGTGCAAGAACGCTTAAACCCCGATTTAGATGTTGAAGGAATCTTACTTACCATGTTCGATTCCCGTTTGCGCTTAGCAAAACAAGTGGTTCAAGATGTTCGCTTACATTTCGAGAAAATGGTATTCTCTACCGTTATTCACAGAAATACCCGATTGGGAGAAGCTCCTAGTTTCGGCGAGCCAATTATGATGCATGATATCAATAGTAAAGGTGCCATAAATTATTTGAACCTAGCTCGCGAGATTCTCAGCAGAAACGATTTAACTCAAATTCAGAATAGCGATAAAAAAGTAAACTAATGGCGGCAGCAAAGAAAGCATTGGGTAGAGGATTAGACGCTATTTTTGGCGATAATACACGTGAAAATACTCCAAACGAAAACGAACAAATTGGAAATATTCCAACGGCTGGTGCTATTTCTGAAATACCATTAAACCAAATAAGCACCAATCCTGATCAACCTCGAAAAGAATTTGATGAAGATAAGCTTGCCGAACTATCGGAATCCATCAAAAATCATGGCATAATTCAGCCCGTAACGGTACGAAAAACAGCCAAAAACAAATACGAGCTAATCACCGGAGAGCGTCGTTATCGCGCCTCTAAGATGGCAGGATTAAAATCCATTCCCGCATTTATTCGCGAAGCCGATGATGTGCAAGTTATGGAAATGGCTTTGGTAGAAAACATTCAACGCCAAGACTTAAACGCCATCGAAATTGCTTTTAGCTATCAAAAGCTCGTTGACGAATGCAATCTTTCGTATGAAGATTTAAGCAAAAGAGTGGGTAAAAAACGAGCTACTGTAAACAATTATCTACGTTTACTAAAACTGCCTATCGAGATTCAGCTTGCCCTAAAAGAAGATTTAGTCACCATGGGGCATGCCCGTGCTTTGATTAGCATGGAAGAAGTGAACGACCAGCTTTTTGTATTGAAAGAAATTATTGAAAAAGAGCTCTCCGTTCGGCAGGTGGAAGCCATTGTGCGTAAAATACAAAACAAAGCTACAAAGCCACAAAAAACAAATGGCAGTTTACCCTATAAATACCAGCAACTTAATAGTCAAATTAAGAAAAAGTTAAATGCGCCTGTGGAAATAAAACGCAGCCAAAAAGGTAAGGGTAAAATTAGCATCGAGTTTGATTCTGATAAAAAGCTGGATCAAATTCTTAACGAAATACTGAATTCATAATTCTGAAACCAATGCAAAAGCCAAAGAATTGCATCGAACAAAATTGTGCTAAGCCCCAAAGTCCAAATGGAAATAAGGCTTTGATGCAATTTGCTATAATGCTTTTTTTAATGCTTTTATTAAATTTATTTACCTCTCAAAGCCTATTTGCACAAGAAGAATCTGATAGTATTTTTCTAGAAGAGGCACAGGTAGTGCAGGTGGTAGATACGGCTTATCATTCACCAAAAAAAGCGGGTTGGCTCTCAACTGCCATACCAGGATTGGGGCAGGCATACAATAAAAAATACTGGAAAATTCCGGTTATTTATGCTGCTTTTGGTGGAATCACTTATTTTTTGATAAAGAATAATGGCGAATATATAAAGTATCGAGATGCTTACATTGCCCGTATTGATGACGACCCTACAACCATCGACGATTTCCCTGAATACACAACGGAAAACCTCCGTGTATATAAAAATATTTACTGGAAAAAACGCGATTTTAATATCATCCTCTTGGCGGGTGTATTTACCTTAAACATACTCGATGCCATTGTCGATGCACATTTCTATACTTACGACATCAGCGATGATTTAAGTTTAAAAGTACGGCCTGTAGTAGCTCCTGCTTTACATTTTGGATCAAGCAATTCGTCCTATGCCGGGCTCTCATTCTCACTTTCATTCTAAAAAAAACATATATGAAAATAGCACTTTTGGGATACGGAAAAATGGGAAAAGAGATTGAAAAAATCTGTTTACAAAAAGGATACCGTATCACAGCCCGCATCGACAATAATGAAGACTGGCAACAGTTTCACAAAGAACTTAGTCAGGCTGATGTGGCCATTGATTTTAGTATGCCCTCAGTCGTTTTAGACAATATCCAGAAATGCTTTGATATGCAAATTCCTATTGTAGTAGGAACAACGGGTTGGTATGATAAAAAAGAAGCACTCAAAGCCCAATGTGAACAAGAAAATCAATCCATGATTTTTGGAAGCAATTTTAGCATTGGAGTAAATCTGTTTTTTCGCATTAATGAGCTTACAGCCCAATTGATGAATCAATATCCTGAGTATAATGTGTCGATGGAAGAGATTCATCATACACAAAAGCTGGATGCTCCCAGCGGCACAGCCATAAGCCTTGCCGATATTGTGATAAACGAACTTGACCATATAAAAAAATGGCAAAAAGGATTATCAAATGATAAGCATATTCTTGGAATTGAGTCGAAACGCATTGACCCAACACCAGGCACACACATCATAACATATCAATCTGATATTGATGAGATTGAACTTAAGCACACAGCCAAAAGCCGCATTGGTTTTGCCAAAGGGGCGGTATTGGCAGCCGAATGGATTGTTAATAGAAAGGGATGGTTTGAATTTAAGGACATTCTATTTAATAAAGATTAACATTCATTAGATACGAAAACAAACACGAATAAGTTAAAAGAGAAAACAATTACAATATGGACGGATTATTTATCTTTATTATCATATCATTAATCGCCTCCTTAGTAGGCTTAATGAAAATTTTTGAAAAAGCAGGCTACGCCGGGTGGATGGCATTTATCCCTTTTTATAATGCTTATATTTGGGTGAAAATCATTGAAAAACCAATGTGGTGGTTAATTTTTGCTTTTCTACCTTTTATCAATGTTTTTATGTGGTTTTTATTCACTGTGGAAACTGCCAAAACATTCAACAAAAATCTTCTTTGGGAACAGGCCTTGGCGGCAGTATTCCCCTTTGCCTACCTACCCTATTTAGGATTTAGTAAAGACGAAAAATATCAGAAAAAAGCCGAA
>QNXT01000095.1 GCA_003973505.1 Bacteroidota bacterium | reverse complement strand
GTTCTTCAAAGTGAGAGACTTAGTCTTTTTCGCTGCGGCACCCGCAAGTTTAAGATCCAAACCTTTCTTAATTCTTATTTGTTTTGACATACTAAAGTTATGACTTGTAATGTTTTAGATTTTATAATTTTGCAAAGATAGAAAGTTTTGTGCATCGGCTAACATATATAGTATTTTATAATATATAAATATATATAATATGTATTCTCTATTCTAATGACATTTCTCATATTTAGCCATAAATCGGAGGGATATGCCATGTTTTAAAAAGTATCAAATTACACCTAAATATATCACAATTAATCAGTAATACTATTTCAAACATCTGGACTATATTAAGCTGATTAGAAGATAAAAGTATGATAAGTATCATTTTTTATTTTTTCAAAAAAATCCATTCAAATAAGGAATAAACAATACAATAATTTATCTATCTTTACGCAATCTAAATAAAGATAAAAGAGTATTTTATAATAATTTGAACTTCAACATAATAAACGATGAATATTACAACAGAACAAGTATTCGAGAAGCTTAAGATGGTGAAACATCCCGAGTCGGGAAAGGATATTGTGAGTTTGGGAATGGTAGAAGACCTTGAAATTACAGGTAATAAAGTGAAATTTAACTTGGTTATCAAAAATAGTAAGGATCCATTTGCAAAATCATTGGTTAAATCATGTGAACGCACACTTAAATTCTATATTGACGAGAATTTGGAAGTGGAAGTGGACACTAAAATTAAACATTTTGAAGCAGCTCAATTTGCTGCCCCTAAACGCCCATTTTCAGGAGTTACCAATATTATAGGTGTGGCTTCAGGAAAAGGTGGTGTTGGTAAATCTACCGTTGCAGCTAACCTTGCAGTAGCATTAGCTAAAACCGGTGCAAGTGTAGGACTTCTTGATGCAGACATTTATGGGCCTTCGGTTCCAACTATGTTTGATATGGAAGATGCAAAACCCGTTGCAACCCAAGAAAATGGAAAGACATTAATCCAGCCCATTGAAAAATATGGCATTAAATTACTTTCCATTGGTTTCTTTGTTGAACCTGATAAAGCATTAATTTGGCGTGGTTCCATGGCAACCAATGCCCTAAATCAATTTATGAATGATGGCGATTGGGGTAAATTAGACTATGTGGTGCTTGATATGCCTCCTGGAACCGGAGATATCCACCTTACTTTAGTGCAAGCAGTAGGAATAACCGGAGTAGTAATCGTTAGTACACCTCAAAAAGTTGCTTTGGCTGATGCTCGAAAAGGTGTTTCTATGTTCCAACAAAAAGACATCAATGTTCCTGTTTTAGGTATTGTTGAAAACATGGCTTATTTCACTCCTGAGGAATGTCCGGACAATAAGTATTATATCTTTGGAAAAGATGGAGCAAAGAATTTGGCTGAGGAACTCAATGTGCCTTTATTAGCACAAATTCCACTAGTACAAGGCATTATGGAAGCTGGTGATAACGGGAAACCCGTTGCTCTTGATGCGGATAACCCAATGGGTAAAGCATTCCGTGAGTTGGCTGATAATGTAATTAAGCAAACAGAAATCCGTAATAAGGAAATGGCTCCAACGAAAAAAGTGGAGATTAATCCCAATGCTTCATGTTCTAGTTAATTAGAATAGAACTTTTGATACTTAAATAAAACACCCCTGGAGATTATTCTCCAGGGGCTACTATAAAAATAAATAACTGATAAAATGGACAACAAAGAAGAATTAATAAAAAAGGTAAATAATGTAATTGACCAAGTACGTCCCTATCTTGTGGCTGATGGTGGCAATATTCAATTTGTTAACATTACTGAGGACAATATCGTAAATGTGGAATTACAAGGAGCTTGTGCTTCATGCTCTATGAGCATTATGACGCTAAAAGCAGGAGTTGAACAAGCTATGTTGAAAGCGGTACCAGAAATAAAAGGAGTTGAGGCAATTAATATGATGTAATTGCTAATTTCTCTTCTTGATTATTATTTAAGCAAAACATTCCATTTTGTAAATCGTCTTTATGAGCCAATTGGGTGACTATATAAATTATCAGATTCACGCCAAGACGCGTCATGGGATTCATTCGCCTTTTGTTTACAATTTTGTCGAACAATATCTTTACAAAAAATTGGATAGCTCCTTATACCGCCCCATTGAGGATATCCGCAAAGAGCTATTAAAAAACGGTCAAACAATTCAATTTGAAGACCTTGGAGCGGGCTCAAAAAAAAGAAAAACGAAAACACCCACAATAAAATCTTTGGCAAAAAACTCCCTAAAGCCAAAAAAATACGCCAAACTGATTGCCCAACTTGCACAATACATCGAAGCTAAAAGCATTATTGAACTGGGAACATCGCTTGGAACAACAGCACTCTATATTTCGAAATTAAATCCCAAATCGCAAATATATACCATCGAAGGCAGCCCTGAAATAGGACAAATTGCAAAACAGCAATTTAATAAACTAAATGCTAAAAACATCGAGCTTATTGTTGGGAATTTTGATGATCAATTGCAACCACTTTTAGAAAAAATCGATACCGTTGATTTAATTTTTATTGATGGTAATCATACGCAAGAAGCTACACTCCGCTACTTCGAATTAGCACTTAAGTATTGCCATGATAAAACCCTATTTATCTTTGATGACATCTATTGGTCGGAAGGGATGAAACAAGCTTGGTCAACAATAAAGAATCATCCTAAAGTAAGCCTAAGCATGGATTTTTTCTTTCTTGGTGTAGTATCCATAAATCCCGATTTTAGCAAGGAAGAATTCTTAATTCGATATTAGGATTTGATTATTTTTGATAAATGATTTTTGAGTTTTGATTTATGATTATTGAATTTTGATTTCAACCTAACTGATTGACTAAACACTTCAATTATTTATGCCAAATAAAAAGAATCTAAAAGCAATTATTCGACTATTACTTATTTTGATTCGTTCAACAATCTAAGTTTATCTATTCATCATATTCATTTTTGCTTGAACAAAAACGAATCATCCCGATATATCGGGATCAAGGCCAAAAAAATCGCCCACCCGACCTTCCAAAATAATTTATTATCTAATAAAATATGGTGATTAGCAACCTTGGTTCTCTTTTGGTTTTATTGCTTTTGGAAATAAGGATTTGTTTATGCTTAATTCTAATTTTCCTGTTGCTAATCAAAACACAAGCGATTTTATTGATAATAATATCATTTTGGAATTCCCTCCTCCCTAGCCCCGCTTTTTAACCAAGCCCTACGCACCTTACACATTAACACTTGAAATAATAAACATAACTTTTGCAAGAGACCTAATGAACTCGCACTAAATATTTCTCTATTTGGAAACCTTATGAAAACACCACTTTCCCAACCATTTCAATCCGCCGACGGATTGAGTGTGCGCCTTAGAAAAAAGACGTAAAGAAAATAAGGGGGAGAAATCGTTAAAAACACAAAACTGTTTGACGCTCGTTAGCCAGCCGTCCTAAACGGGTGGCTATAAGGAGGAGTTTTTTGTGTTTAGATTTATCACCATTATTTTACGTCATTTTTCGTCAGCGCAGCTTTTTTGTTACTTTTTCAGCTGAAAAAGTAAAAAGCA
>QNXT01000086.1 GCA_003973505.1 Bacteroidota bacterium | reverse complement strand
GAGCGAACCTTAAAGCGATATTCCCAAATGCCATTGTGTTCCATAGTTCTATATTTTCTACAAATGTAAGATGAATTATCAATGCATTTTTAAAATAATAGCGGGAGCTTATAAACTCCCGCTAATGAATAAAGGTAGAAGGCTCGAATTAAAATTCTCGTCCGCCATCCGTATTCAATACATACTTAAAGCTAATATAACCGCTTACTCCCTTATCGTTATAATAATCAGTAAGCATAATTTTGGCATATTTTCCAGTACGGGTTTTTATTATATATACATTGTGATTGGCAGCGTATGTTGGTGGGTGGGTATTGGCGTCAAAACTAAAAGCATTTTCAAATACTTTGTTTAAATCCGTGCCAATCATTATGGGGCCATTTGGGCCATTGCCTGCATAAAGTATGCTATCGGCAAATACATCTTCTTGATAACCATTTTGGGGAGCTACTGTTACCAAACTCCATTCTACTTTTCCAGCATCATAGGCAGCAGCCATACCCATACCTGATGTTCCGCCATTTAAGCGTACGTGACGACTGTGGAAAGCAATATCCCATTTGTCGCTGGTTTTGAAGTTTGAAGAATCTATTCCACTTACTTCGCTTTTAGTGTCAAATGAATAATATACCCAATGGTCAACCTTTTCATTGTTTTTCTTACTTAAACTCACTGTAATCGTGTTGTCCGTTGGCGTTTCATCTGTTGTTTCATCTTTCTTACAAGATGTTGCTACTAAGCTAAGGCCTAAGATGGCCATTCCTAAAAATTTAACTGTTTTGTTCATCGTTTTGTTGTTTTGTTATTTGTTTTTGGTTGAGACCGTTCGTGAACGGTCTGTACGTTTTTAATTGATTGAATTATTTTGTCTTTACTTCTTTTTTACCAATTGATCGATCTTGATATTCATGCTTATAAAGGCTCTACGTCCGGGACTGGTGGAGGTATTGAAACTCACCACATCGGCTGTAAAGTCGAAAATATTGTCGATGCCCAGCGTTAGGTTAATTCCATTGAAAAAATACTGGCTAATGGCAATTCGCCATATAGAATAAGCATCGAAGTGAACTGGGTAAATACCCTCAACATCTTGTCCTTTATATTTAATGGTTTCGCTTACTTGATAGTCTTTTGCGCCAATTATATTTCCACTAATGTTTACGTTTAAGCGATATTTTTTTCGATAAATATTATAAGCGAACTTAATATTTCCGGAATGGGGACTAGCTGAAGAAACCAATTCGCCTTGTGGGCGTTTGTCGTGCAAATAGCTATAAGCACCACTCACTACAAAATGTTTTAGAATAAACATCTGTGCACTAAACTCCAGTCCGCTGAGTTCCGATTCGCTCACGTTTACATATTGATATACGGTTTGACCATTTTTC
The DNA here is from genome assembly GCA_003973505.1 of Bacteroidota bacterium. Next base: position 2,511 of record QNXT01000086.1, on the reverse strand, counting down.
CATACTCCATCAATTTTGTTTTGCAGTTTATTATAGTAGGCAGTAACCGACGTATTAATAAAGCCCTTGGTAAACTCTACCGAGCCCGAAAAATAATTATTGGTTTCAGGCTTTAGATTTTCGTCCCCCTTGATGGTAAACCAAGCAATGGGCCAATCCATATATAATTCCTTAAGCGTGGGAGAACGAAAGCCCTTGGCATAATTTGCACGAAAAGCCCATGCTTTCTTTTTATACATTCCCGATACTTTGGGTGAAAAATGTGCTCCAAAAGCAGTGTGGTAATCCATTCGTCCACCAAGAATAAAATTCCAATTCTTATGGATATTAATATCATCTTGAATAAAAAGAATGGAAGTAGTATTCTCTTTCTCACTGGGCTCGGGCCCCGCAAAAAGACCCGTCATCAACGACTCCGATAAATATTCCATTCCTCCGGTAAATTCCTGATGTTTTCCCACTTTTGCAGATCCTATTAATTTAGGATTGATGAAAATATTGCGGTAGTTTACTTCCTTCTCATCAAGTTTTTCAAAGTAATCGAACTTTTGGTAATTGTCGTAATGATAGGAAGCAATAAGATGGTATTTATCAGATATTTCATAGTTGAATTTTGCCCCATAGGAGTAATCTTCAAAGTTTTGATAAACATTGTCGGGCACAAAATCGTATTCATCGTGATTATAATACGAGCCTTTCAATTCTACATTTATTCTCTTGCCAATGGGGATATTCAATTTCTGTTGAATGGAATAATCTTTATATCCATTGATTCCTGTAGGAAATGGATTCATAGCATCATAAATTGTGGTGTCGATATTTATAAACTCCTTATCGATTCCCACCTTATCACGCAGTAGATAACCATCAAAATTTTTAGCCGCAAAATCAGTTCGACCACTAATCCATTTTAGATTAAAACCAAGTGATGCATTAAGGTTCAGGTTTTGTAAATCTAAATTTTTCTTAGAAAGGTATTTCTCATCATCGATGGATAAATCAGGATAATTCACCTCATTTATTTGAGCCCAGCGACCACCGATATTTACCTCCCATTTTTTCTTGGTTTTCTTGGTGATAATATTAATCACACCGCCCATGGCTTGCGAGCCATAAAGAGCCGAAGCGGCACCTTTCACAATTTCGATTCGTTCCACATTATCCGCATTGAGTCGCGAATAGTCCACATTGCCACCGCTTTCCCCAGCCATGCGTTCACCATCTACCAATATCAAAATGTTTTTCGCTTCCAAGCCTTGCATTTTAATATCAGAACCAAATCCACCTCTTTGAAACTCCAAGCCGGGAATATCTTGTGCCAATACATCTTGCACATTGGTGATTCCCCGATTACTAATATCCTTACTGGTAATTACTTGCGTAATAACGGGTGCGTCTTTTAGTGTTTTGCGACTTCGCGTTGCAGTTACCACCACTTGGTCCAAATTGAAGACATCGTTCTCCAGAAAATAGGTTTTACTTATATGTGCAGCTATCGTGTCTTCTTGGGTTTTGTATCCCACAAATGAAATAGCAATAATGCAAGTGTCCTTACAAGGATTAATAACTGTGCCATTGGAGCCTGTTATGGCATATTGTTTCTGCTTCGAATTCAATGATTCGAAACAAACATTTACAAAAGGCAGGGCTTCTTTCGTTCGTTTATCCACTACCTTTATTACGGCTCCTTGAGCAAATATCGTAAATGATATTATGCTCAAAATGAGTGTAATAAATAATCTCATAAAATAATTTTTTGAAATAATTGATATTACTGTCTGAAACCCGAAAACTCAGCAAAGAGTAATCAGTTCAAACAATGATAAATCCCAGAAATTAAATGAATGAGGGTGGTCCGCGAAGAAAAATCCTTTGAGGTTGAGGGTGGGCTGTAAAATAATGGGCAATGCTGTTAATCGATATGCCTACCGATTGAAATAAGGACAAAACCCATGTTTCATTATCAAAATCGAGATGTTTACTTTGACTATCCGATTTATGATTTTTTACTTTAAAAGTAGAATTATCGTCTTTATGTGTTTTGGCTAATGGATTATGCCAACAGGTATTTATTTTCTTACCAGTCGCCAATGATAACCCACATAAATGCGAGTACCATGGTGCTGAAAAACAGCTTCTGTTTTATGGTTTTTGCTCCTGTTGTCATTTTTGTAAATTAGAAAGGACAAAGTTGAGAAAAAATTAAAAGACTTTCATTCTAAATAACCATATTTTTTCTTTTTTTTAAGAGTTCGTTTTTTATAGATTGATGTTGTATAAAAATAATAATAGTTCATTACATTTTGTAACTTGTTGATATTTATAACTTTCCAAAAGTTGACCGCAAATCATTATCTAAAGATTATCAGATAGTTAGGTTTTGAGAAAGAGAACTTTTGGAAAGTTTACCGAAGTATTGGGATCAATTGCAGGCTAAATAAAAAAATCTGCAAGCGAATACAAATCTTCACTTGCAGATTTTATAAATTGAAAACAATGTAGTTGTTAATC
>QNXT01000156.1 GCA_003973505.1 Bacteroidota bacterium | reverse complement strand
CTTATTATTACCAATGGCTTAGAGCATTATGCTTGCAAAATGGATTATAAAAAAAATCGCATACATTTTCTAAAAGAAATCCCTACATACGAAACCCTAAGCCATGAATAAATACGAACTTCTAAAACGAATGCTTCCTGGCTTGCTTCCCATTCTCATTTTTATCATTGCCGATGAAATTTGGGGTACGACCATAGGAATTTATGTAGCGGTAGGCATTGGAATACTCCAATTATTGTTTATTGGTATTAAGGAGCGGCGACTGGAGAAATTTGTTTTAATCGACACGGCTCTTATCATTGCCATGGGCGGCATTTCACTCATTCTACACAATGATATATTCTTTAAACTTAAACCTGCAATAATTGAAAGCATACTTGCTGCCGTATTGGGTGTTTCAGCTTTTTCCAGCAAAAACCTTTTGCTAAATATAACTCAGCGCTATATGAAGGGTATCGAATTACAAGACGAGCAAATTCGACAAATGAAAATGCAGGTACGTGAGCTATTTTACATCGTTGTGCTTCATATTGTTTTGGTACTATATGCTGCTTTTCAAATGTCAAACGAAGCATGGGCTTTTGTAAGCACAGCACTTTTTTATATTCTATTTGGCCTTTATTTTGGATTTGTTTTTTTACGTCAATATTTAAAAAACAAGAATGTAGAATGGCTACCTGTAGTTAACGAAAATGGCGAAATCATTGGGAAAGCTACACGGGAAGAATGCCACCGAAACCCTGATTTAATGTACCCTGTAGTTCGTATGCACCTGATAAATAAGAGTAAACAAATATTATTGCAAAAACGCAGTCTAAAATCGGATATAGAAGCTGGAAAATGGGATGCTGCAGTGGCAGGTCATATTCATTATGGTGAAGATGTAGAACATGCCGTGATGCGTGAAGCACAAGAAGAAATAAACTTCAAACCCGAGTTTCTCGACCTTTTGGAAAAACGAATTTTTAGAGCAGCTACATCCACTGCCTTAATGTTTATTTTTATCACACAAACTGAGCAACAAATCACACCCAATAAAAAGGAAGTAGAAGATGTCCGTTTTTTCACTTTTGATCAAGTGATTAATCTGCAAAAAGAAGGAAAAATATCCATAGGATTGGAGCAAGAGCTCAATATACTTAGAGGAATTTTAAGATAAAAACATAAATCATGAAACAAAACTTTGGGAAGCTATACTTACTTCCAACCACAATAAGCGATGGTGATTGGCAAAATACCATTCCACAATATGTCAGAGACAAGTCCATTAATTTACAACATTTTGTGGTAGAAGACGTGCGCACTGCTCGGCGTTATCTGCGACGAATTGGGTCAACTCAAGACTTCGATAGTATGGATTTTTTCATTCTCAATAAACACACACAGGCTATGGACATCCCGAGTTTTATAGAACCCTGTTTAAAGGGAAATGACATGGGTTTATTGTCTGAAGCAGGCGTTCCTTGTGTTGCTGATCCTGGAAATGAGGTGGTAAAAGTGGCGCGTCGAAAAGGGATACAGGTCATTCCCATGGTAGGACCATCCTCAATCATAATGGCTCTTATGGCATCAGGATTTAATGGTCAAAACTTTGCTTTTATTGGATATTTGCCCATCGATAAATTTGCAAGAGCAAAACATCTCAAGCAACTTGAAGACCGTATAAATAGAGAAGATCAAACGCAGATTTTTATTGAAGCTCCTTATCGGAATCAAAAGCTATTTGATGAAATGCTTTCAAAACTTTCACCACAGATTAAACTTTGTATTGCTCGAGAAATCAGTGGCAAAAATGAGTTAATAGAAGTGCATAGCATTCAAGAGTGGAAAAAAACACGGAAACCCGAAATTCAAAAACAGAATACGATTTTCTTATTGTATAAGTAGAAAAACAACGATATTTCTTAACATATACTCTTTCCTCATAATTTACGGTAGGAGTTATTACCTGAGTTCGACGTAAGATTTCACTCACAGTTTCAGATAATTAGTATTTAACACCTTTTTTATCTATCAAAAGATATAATCAAAGTGTTTTCATTACTTTTGTCACGAACAAAAAAACATAAGCATGAAACAATCAATTAACAGAATAAAATTCATAGCAATCAGCATATTATTTGTAAATATATTTCTATTTAGTGCGTGTAAAAAGGATGTGAAAACCTATGAAATTTCAGGTAGTATTTCTGACCCTCAGTTGCATATTAATGTTTCCGGAGTAAAGGTTTCGTTAAAAGCAAGTAAAGTTCAATCAGGTGTTTACAATCCTACTTACACTGAAATTCAATCTACTACCACATCCTCTGACGGATCATTTTCTTTCACTGTAGAGCATGAAAATGTTGAAGGTTATCGATTGGATTTTACCAAAACAGACTATTTTGACAACACGAAAGACTTAAGTACAGATGATGTTCAAAATGGAAATGCAACAAATATTAAAATGGACTTTATTCCCATTGCAAAGATAAAACTCATTGTAAAAAATACAAGCCCACAATCAAACGACGACAAAATTGAATTTCGATTTAGTAACGTTTCCGTAAAAGGGAAAGATTGCTGGACTAACGACCCAATTACCGGAATAGGCCCCACCTATTCTTTCACTAAAACTGGTCAAGTAAGTGGAAATAAAGATATGTATTTGGAGTGGGTTGTGGTAAAAAACGGAAGTCAGCATAGTTATACAGACACTATTCATTCCGAAGCTTTTAAGCTTAAAACATACAATATCAATTACTAATCATGAATAAACTACTCCTTATTGCTTTAGGTGGTGGAATTGGAAGTATATTACGTTTCCTGATTTCGGCAGGTATCCACGAATGGATGAATCGCGTATTCTTTTGGGGAACCATCTCTGTAAATATTATCGGATCGTTTATTATTGGTATTGCATGGGCTCTATTCGAACAACATGTTGAACAAGAAAACCTTCGTTTCTTTATAATGATTGGTTTACTTGGAGGTTTCACAACCTTTTCTTCATTTTCATTGGAAAGTCTTACATTATTGAAGAATGAGGAATTCAAACTAGCAATTTCTTATATTTTAATTATTATCACTGACGTTACAGAGACAGAAACTACAAATGGATTCACTGACCTCCACTTTTCCCCAAAATCTGTTTGGGATAACAAGCTGAGTAAAAATGTGTAATCTGTGGCAAAATCAGTAATCCTGACAAAAAACAGCCCTTTCACTACTGCAGACATCCTTTTTGGTGTCTCAGACAAAGCACCATGGGCACAAAACAGATGTTCTCAAAATACACAGAAAGGCTGAGGTCCAGATGCAGAGTTTACTTACTTAGTACTTGTTTTTTAATGTCCTGTCACACAAGGTCACCTCAGAATGAACAAACAGTTCTGTTATAGATCAATACGATACACCTTTAAAACCCTTCCCAAATCTAAAACTGTACCACTGACAGAAAAAGCTGATGTCTGGTTAGTTAGCAAGGTCTGGATGTTAATGTCCTGCCAACCACACAGGGTGGGGCTGGAAGGGTACAAAAAAGTATGACAGGGGAGAACATCTGATTAAATTAAAATGACCAACTAACACTCAAGTGCCCTGGCCATGTGCTCTGTCTGGCTTTTCTGAAGATTGTCTATTCTCTGAGTCATTTTTGAAAGCACACATTTTGATCT
>QNXT01000161.1 GCA_003973505.1 Bacteroidota bacterium | reverse complement strand
CTATCTTTAAATCGCTCTTCTTGAATTTTTCGAGCAGCAATTACACGTTCACGAACAGCCGAGCTTTTCTCGGATCGTTGTATTTTTGATAATTCTCGAAAAGGAACAGGCGTTACTTCAACATGTAAATCGATGCGGTCGAGTAGAGGCCCTGAAATTTTATTCAAATATTTTTGTACTACACCCGGACCACAAACGCAGGCTTTATCAGGATGATTATAGTAGCCACATGGGCAGGGGTTCATAGAGGCAATAAGCATAAAACTAGCTGGATAATTAACGGTAAATTTTGCTCTGGAAATCGTGATATTTCGATTTTCAATGGGTTGGCGCATAACTTCGAGTACAGTCCGTTTAAATTCGGGAAGTTCATCTAAAAATAGTACTCCATGATGAGCAAGTGATATTTCACCTGGTTGAGGATAAGTGCCTCCGCCTACAAGTGCCACGTCTGATATTGTATGATGAGGAGAGCGAAATGGTCGTACCGAGATTAAGGAATCATTTGGTGACATTAATCCCGCCACAGAATGTATTTTTGTGGTTTCCAGTGCCTCGTGTAAACTAAGTGGAGGTAATATAGAGGGAATACGTTTTGCCAGCATGGTTTTTCCTGAACCCGGAGGACCAATCATAATTGCATTATGCCCTCCTGCTGCAGCTATTTCCAAAGCCCGTTTGATATTTTCCTGGCCTTTAACATCTTCAAAGTCAAAATCAAATTCATTCAAGCGATTAAAAAATTCATCTCGCGTATCGATATGGAATAGTTCTAAGCTATCTTCTCCCTCGAAAAACTGAAAAACATCCTCAATATTGTCAGCTCCATATACTTCCAAATTATTTACAATAGCCGCTTCATTGGCATTTGCTCTTGGTAAAATAATTCCTTTGAAGCCTTTATTTCGAGCCTCAATGGCCATGGGAAGACTTCCCTTTATGGCTTGTATGCTCCCATCGAGTGATAACTCGCCCATAATTACATAATGCTCAAAACGATCCGACTTTAATTGTTCAGAGGCTCCCAATATTCCTATGGCAATGGGTAAATCATAGGCTGAGCCCTCCTTACGAATATCGGCGGGAGCCATATTGATAACAATCTTTTTCCCAGGCCATTTATAGCCTCGATTTTCCAATGCGGCGTGGATGCGTTCTTGACTTTCCTTTACTGCGCTGTCAGGCAGTCCAACCATACTGAAATTGATTCCACGGCTGATATTTACTTCTATGGTTATGCTTATTGCATCAATACCATGTAAGGCCGATCCAAATGTTTTTACGAGCATGACACCTAAATATTTCGTTCTTTTTTTGTTGTGGTGTTAAAGGTACGAAATAATTTTGAAATGAATAAAGTTGGAAAATAGAAATCGATTTTTGATTGGGCCTTGTATTTATATCTTGGATACTGCTGAAGTTTAATAAGTTCGTATAAACTTACACTCCGAACATGCCGAATGTATGTGTCCCAGGCCTGGCCTCTGCTGAGTTTATTGAAGTGTCGAAGTGGTTTACCCTGAGCAAGCCGAAGAGGATTTTTAAAAATCCAAATCCAATTGTTTACGAAATTCCTCCATTTTAGGATTTGCTGCTACCATTTCTTTATAGCTATCCATTGGTCCTTTTTTTGCAACAGTTTTAGCCTCCTTAATTGTTGTTGTTAAGCTGATTTCATTATTATTCAAATCGGCTTTTAAGAATTGAAGCAAATCGTATTTTAAATCTCGATCGTCCAAAGCCTTATTGTTTAAGCTGATTATAATTTTATTGTTTTCAGCTATTTGAATATGCTCTGGTTTGAGGTTTGCTGCAAAACTGGGCTTATCCTTTTTTATGGTTTGATAGTACTTTTCCAGCGATTTATGTAAGTCTTCGATTTTGATTTTCTCTTTTACTTCTGAGAATTCTCTATTCATTTCCCCTTCCAAATCAATCTCCTCAGCTTTTTCCTTTGGAGCTTTATTTAAAGAATCGATAATGCTAACCGTTTTTCTGCGGCGTGTTGTTTTAGGGGCTTCCTTTTTGCTAACTTCAGGTTCCGTTACTTGTGGAGTTTCTTTCTTTTCTGCAACTACAGGTTCTTTTTTTACCTCATTTGTTTGTAATGTGGGAGCTGGTTCTTGCACTTTTGTAGTAGTCTCCACTTTTGGTTTGCTACTTGGAGTAGCTGCACTTGAAACGGCTTTAGGTTTTGGACTAACTGCTTTTACAGTAGGTGCATTTTCTGTGGGTGCTGTTATCGTTGGTAGTGGGTGATTTAATTTACAGAGTTTCATTAAATTTAACTCTACTAAAAGCCGTTTGTTTGATGAAGTTTTATAATTCAAATCTACCGTACTGCATATGTCTAAAGCCTTGATCAAAAAACGAATATCTACTCTGGCGCATTGGTCAAGGTATTGTGATTTAATGCTATCACTAGTTTCTAATAAGGCAATTGTTTGTGGATCTTTACCCACTAAAAGATTTCGTAGGTGTGATGCCAACCCATTGATAAAATGATGTCCATCAAATCCATTTCCAATAATTTCGTCAAATATTAAAAGACTTGATGAGATATCTCCTGCCAGGAATAAATCAACTAATTGAAAATAGTACTCCACATCGAGTACATTCAAATTGTCGATGGTTGATTTATAAGTAATGGTATTTCCTGAAAAGCTTACAATTTGATCGAAAATGGAAAGCGCATCACGCATGGCACCATCAGCTTTTTGTGCAATAACGTGCAGTGCCTCTTGCTCTGCTTCAACATTTTCATTTTTTGCTACATATTCCAAATATTCAACGGTGTCTTTTACGGTAATCCGATTGAAATCGTAAATCTGACAACGAGAGAGAATGGTTGGGATGATTTTATGCTTTTCGGTGGTTGCCAAAATAAACTTTGCATAAGGAGGAGGCTCTTCCAATGTTTTCAAAAAAGCATTAAAGGCGGCTTGTGAAAGCATATGAACCTCATCAATGATATACACTTTATACTTTCCCACTTGTGGCGGAATGCGTACTTGCTCAACTAAACGACGAATATCCTCCACCGAGTTATTGGAGGCTGCATCCAGTTCGTGGATGTTAAATGAGTTGTTTTGATTAAAAGAGGTGCAACTTTCGCATTGGTCACAAGGCTCCATGTTTTCGCCCAGGTTTTCACAGTTAATGGTTTTTGCAAATATTCGCGCGCAAGTAGTTTTTCCGACTCCACGAGGTCCGGTGAATAGAAAAGCTTGAGCCAGATGATTGTTCTTTATTGCATTTTTTAATGTGTTGGTGATAGAACTCTGTCCCACAACCGCATCAAATGTGATGGGTCTATACTTTCGTGCCGATACAACAAAATTTTCCATAAACTGATTTTTTTGAGTGTTCAAAGGTAGTAAAAATTGACTTTTTACAGACTAAAGTTTTGGCAAAGCTGGCTGAGAGATGTAGGTGTTTTGGTGTTAGCATTAGTGTAAATGAAATTTGTTAAAAATATATAATCAAAAAGCAAAAACCTCCAATCGAAAATCGTCAATCATTTATTTTTATACATTTGCCAAGCACAAACATTTTTTAGTAAAATCCCTTTTATGAACGCTGTCAATGATTTTTTAGCCCTTATTGATTCTTATATCGGTGGAGGCTCCTGGTTTGTTTTCGTTTTACTTGGAACCG
>QNXT01000175.1 GCA_003973505.1 Bacteroidota bacterium | reverse complement strand
CGAAACGGATTTGGGAGAGTATATCGTACAAATTGCCGACGAAAAGCCCTACCATATTGTAACCCCTGCAATGCATAAAAGCAAAGAAGATATTGCAGAACTTTATCATGAGAAGTTTAATACACCCATAGATTATACACCTGAGCAACTTACTGAATATACACGACATAAACTGCGTGAGAAGTTTGTGCAGGCCGATATGGGAATAACAGGCGGTAACTTTCTAATAGCCGATATCGGAGGTCTTGCACTCACCGAAAATGAAGGAAACGCAGTACTTAGCATGTCGATGCCCAAGGTGCATGTGGCCATTGTGGGTTTGGAGAAAATCATTCCTTCATTTCGTGATATGGATTTGTTTTGGTCATTATTATCAACGCATGGCACAGGTCAGAAAGCCACTGTTTATAATTCCATTATCACAGGTCCACGAGCTGAGGACGAGCTCGACGGCCCTGAATATATGTATCTGGTTTTATTAGACAATGGTAGAAGCAATTTATTGGCGCAAGAGCATCAAAAAGAAGCATTAAGCTGTATTCGTTGTGGAGCCTGCCTAAACGTATGCCCTGTATATAAAAATATTGGGGGTCATACTTACGATGCTGTATATTCCGGTCCCATTGGCTCGGTTATTATGCCCCACTTACAAGGCTTCGAAAACTATAATCATTTAAGTTTTGCCTCTACCCTTTGTGGTCGATGCTCCGAAGAATGTCCTGTACATATTCCCATTCATGAAATGCTGCTTTACAATCGCCGCGATGCCGTGAAAAAAGGCCATACCGATAAATCATTTAATATGATTATGAAAGCCTATAAAGTGGCTATGAAAAAGCGCTGGATTATTGAAACCTTTCCTCCCGGGTTGAAAAATTTTGGAATGAAACTGGTTTTCAAAAAAACCTGGGGGCCTCGCAGGCAACTCCCAACCTTTAAAGAGTCCTTTAATAAACGTTGGAAAAAAGAACGTTTTTTCGATTAAACAATAATATCTAATTGTTTTCGATATATAAACTGCACATTCTAATTATATATTAATGAAGCACATTAGCACTTTTGGCATTGTGTTGCTTTTATTCATTTCTCATTTTGCTTTAGGGCAAAAGAAGAATTACACCATATCGGGCTACATTAAAGAAAAAGGCTCGGGAGAATTACTAATTGGTGTAAATATTTACCTCAAAGGCACACAAATAGGAACAGTTAGTAATAATTACGGTTTTTACTCATTAAGCATTCCTGCACAAGATTTAAATCTAAAGTTTTCCTATGTGGGATATACACCTCAAGAAAAACATTTTCATCTTACTAAAGATACGGTTATCAATATCTATCTAAAGTCGAGCATCGAGTTAAGCGAAGTGGAGATTCGTGGAAATCGGGAGCGTATCAGCGACAAAGCAGAGATGAGTGTGGTAAAAATTCCCATTCAACAAATGAAGGAGATTCCTGCACTTTTGGGTGAACGTGATGTTTTCAAAGTCTTGCAATTGATGCCTGGTGTTCGCTCTGGAAGCGAAGCAAGTGCCGGTTTATATGTGCGAGGTGGTGGTCCCGACCAAAATCTAATTCTCCTTGACGATGCTACGGTTTATAACGCCATGCATCTCTTTGGATTTTTCTCTGTGTTTAATGGCGATGCCATAAAAAGTGTGGAGCTTACCAAGGGTGGATTTCCTGCTGAAAATGGAGGTAGATTATCATCGGTGGTGGATATTCGTCTAAAAGATGGAAATAAGGAAAAGTTTGGTGGCGAAGGGAGCATTGGATTATTATCCTCACGTCTGCTACTCGAAGGGCCTATTGTAAAAGGAAAATCATCCTTTGTTATTTCTGGTCGAAGAACCTATCTCGATGCATTGGCCAGACCCTTTATGAGTAAACAAAAAGACGGGGTTACGGGATACTATTTTTACGATCTGAATGCTAAAGTGAACTATGAAATCAGTGACCGCGATAAAATATACCTAAGTGGGTATCTTGGTCGGGATAAATTACACAACGATTATGCAACCGATATTTCAAGTTCCGAAAACCGACTTTTTTGGGAAAATGTTACAGGAACTTTACGTTGGAATCATTTATTCAATAATAAATTATTTAGTAATACATCGCTGATTTTCAGCAATTATAATTTTGAGATTGGTATTACGGAAAAAAATCAGAGTGATAAATTTGAATTAAAATATAATTCAGGGATTCGTGATTTTAGTCTAAAAGAAGACCTCCATTGGATGCCAAGGGCAAACCACTATGTGAAAATGGGATTTCAACTAACCCATCATCGGTTTACTCCGAGTGCTGTCGTACTCAAAAGCGGTTCACTTAGTGATGAGTTTAATGTGAAAACCTTAAACTCTATTGAAACGGCAGCTTATCTACAAGATGAATGGAAAATTGGAGCCCTCACAAAAGTAAACCTTGGTCTTCGCTTTAGTAATTTCAATTACGAAAACACTCACTATTATGGGCTGGAACCCCGTGTGTTGATTAGCAGGATGCTTTCAGAGAGCTTCTCCATAAAAGCATCATACACTATTATGAATCAGTATATTCACCTACTTACCCAAAGTGGTATTGGGTTGCCAACCGACCTTTGGGTGCCTGCTACCGACCGTGTTGGCCCACAAAAATCGCAACAGTTTGCCTTGGGCATTGCCAAAGATTTTGACAAAAAAGCATTCTCTATTTCGGTAGAAGCCTATTATAAAACCATGTCGCATATTATTTCTTATAAAGAAGGGGCTAGTTTTATGATGATTGATGATCCTTTTTCCAATAAAGAGTTTAATTATGAGGACAATGTTACTTCAGGAAATGGTTACTCCACAGGCATTGAATTTCTTTTGCAACGTAAGTTTGGAAGGCTTTCGGGCTGGATTGGATACACACTTTCCTATACCCGATATCAATTCGATGAACTAAATTTCGGGAAAGAGTTTTTTCCTCGACACGACCGCCGACATGATGTATCCATAGTAGCTATTTATAAACTCAGCAAACGCTTTACGCTGAGTTCAACATGGATATATGGCACAGGCGATGCTCTTACTTTGGGACAAGCAAATTATCAAGCTTTTACACATACTCCATCAGGATCTAATGGTAACTACCAATACGCTGTACAAGTAACCGACTATGGCGACAAAAACTCTTTCCGCATGGAAGCCTACCACCGCTTAGATATTGGTATTCAATTTCATAAAAAACTTAAATGGGGTGGTGAAAGCATTTTCGATGTATCGGTTTATAATGTGTACAACCATAAAAACCCATTCTATTACGATGTGCGATATAATAGTCAAACAAAAGAAAATCAACTTGTTCAATATTCTTTAATTCCAATAATCCCTAGTGTTTCATGGTATATTAAATTCTAATGATGATGATAAATAGAAAAAATATTATTCCTTTACTGCTTTTGATTTTCGGATTCATTTCCTGCGAAAAAGATTCGAATATCGATGTTCCTATAGTTCAACCCAAATTAGTAAGTGCGTGTTTTTTAAGTCCCACTACTAATGGTACTTCTATGATTTTAACTTGGTCGGCACCTATTTTCAAGACAACTGTACATGAAATGCCTTTCGAAGAAAATGCAGATGTATTTATTTCAGACGGAACAAATAAATACAAATTAATGTATGACAATAGCATGAGCCACTACTATATTCCCAAATC
>QNXT01000256.1 GCA_003973505.1 Bacteroidota bacterium | reverse complement strand
TGGGACAGGATACTCCGTTTTGGTTATTATACGTAATTTTGACAGGAGGAATGCTAATAAGTGCTTTGGTGTTTCAATCGAAAACTATGCGTACCTTGATATTTGTTCCCATTGCCATTGGGGTGGCTCAAAAGTTTGGTTTTTCAGTAGTTTCTTTGGCTTTGCCTGTGGCATTTTTAATAGAACATGTTTATGTGCTTCCTTTTAATAGTAAACCCGCAGCATTGCTCTATGTAACCGACCATTATACAATGACCGATTCATTTAAATTTGGAATTGCAATGATGCTGGTCGCTTGGATAATGAGCATTACCATGGCTATGACTTATTATCGGTTTTTAGGAATTACCCCCAATGGTTTGGGACTGTTTTAATTAATACATTATAAATGATAAAAGAAAGCGTAAGAAAACTCGGTGATTTTTCATTGGAAATTAAGTTCAAGTACCGACCTGAACCTATCACGGGATTGTTACGCACTAAAAAATATAATGTAGATACCTATTTCTTTCTTCCCTTGTCGCTGGGGGTTAATCGAAAGAATTATACAAAAATGGATTTTTATCGAGAGATAAATTCCTATATAAAAATTGATCCCCCCAAAGTATTACTTGCTGATTTGCTTAAAGCTGAGGATGATGTGAGTTTACAGTTAAAGAAGGCATTTCAAAATTATGATCCGAATGATAAAGACTCATTTGAGAATTTGGATACCTTGCTAAAGATTTATGTAAATATTCTAAAAAAATCGGTGAAGCGTGAGTTGAGAGGCATGCGTAAAGTGGGGGATGAGGAGGAGTTGAATCGTTTGGCTCAACGATTTATAAAAAACTTTACTCTGGGGTTAAGCAAGTTTCGACAGATTGAAAATAAATACTGTAATGCAAATTTTGATGGTTCGGAAGCCAAGCGTGTTTTTAAATATGCTGATGAATACATCAGTACTTTATATTCGAAGTATTTATACCATGTATGGCAAATAGTTGAAAAACTGGAAATGCCAGAAAGCTTGGAGACTAAAAAGCAAATAACAGAGGGGATTTATAAAGAAAGGGAATATAAAAAAGCCCAAGGCTATCCTCTTGCTGAGCCTAAAGATTATAGTAAGGAGAACGAGAAGTTTCTTTTCCGTTGGGAAATGATTAAGAACTTTATTAATAATAAACTTATTTTAACCACACGTTTCGATAAGGATAATAAGTGGCTTATTCAGTTTTATTATAGTATTGCTGCAGGAATTGCCATGATTTTTGCCACCTCAGTAGCCTTTTATTATAATCAGAAGTTTGGTAATTTCACGATGCGGTTTTTTGCGGTTTTGGTGGTCAGCTATATGTTTAAAGATCGTATAAAAGATTGGATTAAAGACTTGATTAATTATCTTTTAAAGAAAGAAACCTACGATCATACCATCAATATTTATGACGATAATTCGCATATATTAGGCAATATTTCTCAGGGCTTCGATTTTGTCCCATATCGAAATCTGCCAAAAGAAATCTTAGAGATACGAAATTCAGAGCATCAAACCGATATTGAGGATAATTCGGTGGAGCGTGTAATGCATTATAAAAGCAGAATTCGGCTTAGTACTTCTAAATTGTACAAATTCTATAAGGGGATATCCATTCGGGGAATTAATGATGTTACTTATTTTAATACATCGCCTTTGTTAATGCGTATGGAAAAACCAGAAACAAATATTTTGTTGATGGATGATAATAAGCATTTTGCAGAGTATAAATCAGAGAAAGTGTATCATATCAATATGGTGGTAGTGTATAGTGATAAAGAAAATAAATACTATAAACGTTATCGTATAGTGCTTAATCGGAATGGAATTAAGCAGGTTAAAATGATTGCTCAGTCCTAGTCTTTACAAATAAATTCTTTCCACCCAAAATCCGCAAGAAAAAATATTCTTGCGGATTCGATATAAGAGAATCAACCCTTTTCGGTTTCGCATACTCACTGAAAAGGGTGATTCTCTAATTCGGGGTTATACCTTAACCCACAAGTGATTTATGACGATAAATTAAATCACTTGGGATTTAAGGTTCCAAAAAAAAATAGCACTAAAAATGAATTTAGTGCTATTGTAATATTTGAAAATCTGTTTTTTTCTAAACAGTTAGATAAAGGTTTAATACAGATAATGCTGCTATTCCCCACATCAATATTGAAATTTCATTGGCTTTGCCCGAAACAGTCTTAAGAATTACATAAGAGATAAATCCAAATGACAAACCAATGGAAATACTAAAAGTTAAAGGCATTAAAATAATGGTTAGGAAAGCAGGAATGGCATCGGAGAAATCGTTGAAATTGATTTCTTTGATATTCTTAAACATATAAACTCCAACAATAATTAAAGCAGGAGCTGTTGCATAAGCGGGAACGATGCCGATGATGGGAGCAAAAAATAAAGCTAAAAAGAATAGCCCGGCAGTAACTACTGATGCGAAACCGGTACGTGCACCATTCGCAATACCTGAGGCAGACTCGATGTAAGTAGTTGTAGTACTTGTTCCAAGTAATGAACCTGCCACAGTAGCTACCGCGTCAGCTTCAAGAATTTTATCAATATGTTTTACTTTACCATCTTTTTCAACAAATCCAGCTTCGTAAGAACAAGCTACGATTGTACCCACTGAATCGAATAAATCGACAAACATAAAAGAGAAAATAGCGCCAATTAAGCTAAAACTCAAAGCCGATACAATGTCAAGTTTGAAAAGTAAAGGTTCAATGGATGGAGGCATTGCAATTATTGAATCAGGTGTGCTTACTTGTCCTGAGATTAAGGCAATAAGTGTTGTTATGATAATTCCGTAGAATATACCCCCCTTCACTTTTTTAACTTCCAATATAGCGGTTATCAATAATCCAACAATACCAATCAATAGGGTAGGAGTGAATTTACCAAGTCCCACTAATGTAGCAGGATTATCTACGATAAATCCCATATTCTTAAAGCCAATAAATGAAATAAATAAACCAATACCAGCGCCAACGGCGAGTCGAAGAGATAAAGGTATAGTGTTTACAATTTTAGTACGTATTCCTGTAATGGTAAGGATAAGGAAAACCACACCTGAAAGAAATACTACGCCCAAAGCGGTTTCCCAAGTAATGCCTTGTCCCATCACGAGTGTGTATGTAAAAAAAGCGTTTAGTCCCATTCCAGGAGCCATTGCATAAGGAACTTTAGCCCAGACACCTGCTAGTAAAGTACCAATGATTGAAGCGATGATTGTAACGCTAATAAGTGCAGCTTTATCCATTCCTGCTACCCCTAAAATAGAAGGGTTTACAAAAATGATGTAAGCCATTGTTAGGAATGTAGTGGCGCCACCAATAATTTCTTTTTTAATGGTAGAATTGCGCTGTTCAATTTCGAAGTATTTGTTTAACATCTGTTTTTATCTTTATAGGTTCATGTTCTAAATATTCCATTTTACAGCGATTGTTGGTCTAGCCATAAACTTTCCTCCATCTGAAGGAATAAAGTTTTTACTCAATTCTACTTCGCTACCTACAGAAAAAGAAGAATTTATATTATACCAAAGTTGTGGCTCGCTAAGGAAAACTCCGTATTTCGTTCCATTATTATTTAAATCTTGGGACCAAAAGTCAGCAAATCCTGCGAAAGTCATTCTTCCTTTCCAAAACACATGGAACCAAACGAATGTTAATTGACCATCAATTGAAGATTGACTATAACCATC
>QNXT01000281.1 GCA_003973505.1 Bacteroidota bacterium | reverse complement strand
GTAGTTAAATTTTATTGCATTGCTAATAAGGTTGGTGAAAATGGTAAAGGTCATTTTCTGATCGGCATAAACCTCAACATGTGGATTTAGTTCGTTTTTGATGATTAAAAGTTTATTCTCAATTTGTATCCTATTTAGTTTAAGAGCTTCGTCTAATACTGTGGCCAGTCGAATTTTTTCGATATTCATTGTAAGTAGCCCCGACTGAGAAACCGACCATTGCATAAGGTTTTCCAGAAGATTATAGGTGCTCTTAGTATTTTCTAATAATGCTTTAATAATCGCATTTTTTTCATCTTCAGAATACTGATTTGGGTTATTGGCCAACTCAGAAAGTAATCCTAATAAAGAATTAAAGGGCGCTTTTAGGTCGTGAGCAATAATTGAAATCAGCTTATTAAGTTGGGAATTCAATACTTGTACTTCTTCTCGCTGGTTGGTTATTTCTTCATTTTTGGATTTTAGAGCTGTATTAAGTGCTTTTGATTTTTTATATAAAAACAAGGTGAAAATAAAAATCAGAAACGTTAAAACAAAGGCGAGAGCTGCAATGCGATTTAATGTGATATGTTTATTTAATAAATCCTGTTTCAGTGTATTCTGTTGTTCAAGGTATTCGTTTTGGGTTTCAATTTCTTTTAGTTTATGCTTTGAACTAATTATGAGAAGTTGCTTTTCAGAGTCTGCATTATGTATCTTGGTGTCAATACTATGGAATTTTTTATAATTATTGAAAGCTGAAATATAGTCTCCATCAACTGAGTCGCATTGGGACAGGTATTTATATGCATTTTTCTGAAATTCTAAACTATTTAAGGAAATGGCTCTACGAAGACCTTCATCTAAGTTTTTGCGTGCTTGAATGGAATTTCCCATTTCCAAATAGGTACTGCCAAGGTTTATAAGGCAAGCCATCATAGTAAAAGGCTCAACATCATTCTCATCCATATTTTTGACAATATTAAAATATTTCAGAGCTTGATTATAATCTTTTTGATTGTTTTTCAAGGTGGCAAGATTGACGAGAACCGTTGCATATAATAGATTGTTATTTTCTATACCTTCTTTTGATAATGCTTTTTGAAAGTAGTATTCGGCAGAGTCGTATTTGTTTAATGTTTGAAAATACAGAAGTCCAATATTGCAATAAAGTTCGTCGCTTATATCTACTTTTGGGTAGTGCTTTATCAGGTCAAGCGATTTTTTATAAGCATTTAGCGCATCTTCTGCTTTATCGATGTTAGAATATAAATTTCCAATACTATTATACCCATTAATGAGGTATAAGGTGTCATTGATTCCTTTAAATACATCGAGCCCAATCAGCAATTCTTCAATGGCTAAATTGTATTTACTCATTGTGGTGTATAAACCACCCAAATCTAATGAGGCCTTCGCTAAGGCTTTTTTATTATCAACCGCTTTATAGGCATCGCGTGCAATGAGCAGATACTTTTCTGCAGAATCTATTTTTCCGTTATATTGAAATGTTACCCCAATATTATTCGCTATTTTGGCATACATATTTGTGTCAGCCAATTGTTTTGAGAATTCCAATCCTTTTCTATATGTACATGCCGCACTATCCATTTCATTATCGAACCAAAAACTAGCACCTTTTACATTAATGGCGTTAAAATAACGGGTAGGGTATTTATGTTTATCAATTACCCTTAATGCATTATTGATATATTTAAGGCTTGTATCGGGGGCAATTTTAATATTCCTATGTGCAATAGTATAATTATAATCAAATATTAAAGTATCAACAGTGGTTTGACTTAATTTTAGTTTTAAACTGTCAACTTCTTGTTGATCAATAGCTTTAATGGAGATACTATAAAATAGTATGGTAAAAATTAATATGTAATGCTTTATCATAGGATAAGGATATTTCAGTGCTAAAGTATAAAATATATCCACTTTAATCACGAAGAATAAAGATGTTAGATATTGCTAAAATATTTTTTACAAAACTTGTGAAAATGTAAAACAATTATTTATCTTTGCAGCCGCTAAAAACAAGATAATTTAGCAAGTTTAGGAGAGGTGGGAGAGTGGCTTAATCCACCAGTTTGCTAAACTGGCGTACGGGTAACCGTACCGGGGGTTCGAATCCCCCCCTCTCCGCAGCAATTTTGAAAAGCACGAAACCGCAGGTTTCGTGCTTTTTTTATTTTAAAATATGCCAAGCTCGCTTGAGCATATTTTAAAATAAAAAAAGCAAAACTTCTGCAAAGCAGAAGTGCTTTTCAAAATTGCTGAACGCCTCCCACAAAGGGATGGCCGACGCAGGAGGCAATCCCTATTTTCAAAAAAAGCTCTGCTTTTGTAAGCTTTAGAAAGCGAAAAACTAAGCAATTCATAGAATTGCGTAGGGTTTCCTTTGGAACGCCTCCCCCTAAGGGATGGCCGACGCAGGAGGCAATCCTGATTTTGAAAGCTGTAATGTGTGAATACAAGGAATTAAACTATAAATCGTAGATAATATAGTATGTGTTTTTTTTTGGAAGGAAATAGTATGCTAAGGGAAAAGCTTATAAATCTTGCTTCTATGGGCAAAGTCTTTAGTAATTTGAACTTGCATTATTATTGGGCTGCTTTTTTAAGTTTATCTATAAAATGCTCGGTCTCTTTACTTGAAAGTACACCACTTTTTGATGAGCTAATCATCTCTTCTAAGAAAGCTTTATCATCTAGTTCCTCAAGATTTTCATCATCGTCAATATACTGTGCTTTTGCACCTTTTACTTTTTTGACCAGTTCAACCAAAAGATTTAAAAATGCATTATCCTTACTGTCAATTAATAAAATAGCCATAACTACAATTTTTTAATTTATACAAATATATAATCTTTATATGATTCAGTTAATAAAGACAAAATACGATAAGAAATTCGATTGTGATTGGTTCTGTCCCCACCAAGTAATGCCCAACACAGGAGGCAATCCCGACTTAGTATAGCACCCAATAAGCTTGATTTTATTAATAATCTTTTATTATTTAATTCGCTATTTTGAATGTGAGGCTAAGTTTTATTAGAATAAACAATGGGTAATTATATCTGATATCGACAGCTGTAAATGAGGTTTATCAACCAAGCGTTTCCAATCTCCACCCCAAACTAATCCGTGAGATTTTCCAATTTCCCCAATTTCATTCCAACGTTTTGACTTCCAATACGGTTTCCCGTTTTTATATTCACATACATCTACAGCCCATCCGTAATTATGATAAGAAAGACCTGGAGGGGCGTTTGTAATTATTTTTCCTTTTGAGCTTCTTCCTTGTCGATAGAACTTTAGTTGCGTTTCCATGCTTCTAAATCCTTGTACAACACGTAAATCAATACCTTTTGCTCTAGCATCCTTTATGACTAAATCTACTTTTTTTTGTAAAAATGGGTGGACTCCATTCTTTGTTGGGTAAGGTTTTGTTCTCAGTACGAGATGAGTAAATGAAGTAAATCCTTTATATAAAAGCTGTGGCTTTACTATATAAAGAGTTACTACTAATACCATTAAAATAATAGCCGAAATAGAAATAAATTTTAAAATCTTTCTAAGCATAGCATTTAATGTTTTATTGATAAATCTACCAAATGGATTTTCTACTTGTACTGCAAATATAAGAATATCTAATTTTAATAGCCTGTTGTGGTATTACTTGGTTAGCGCAAACGCATCTTAATATGTGAAAACTTTGGCATATTTGACACTTCCGTTAGCGGATATAGAGAGCTAGTTTC
>QNXT01000266.1 GCA_003973505.1 Bacteroidota bacterium | reverse complement strand
CTTTATTGTAACCTCGGTATTTACCATTGTATATTTCAAATTACGCATAGCGTCATTCGAAACTACAATTGGTATTATTTCGCCAACTTCAAGATACGAAAGGCTCCACGGGCAACAATAAAAAATACCAAACCACCAATAAGCAAATCGGGATATTTGGAGCGGGTAAAAAGCACCAAAATTCCTGCGGCCATTACGCCCATATTTACCGCAATATCGTTGGAAGTAAATATCATACTGGCTTTCATATGCACTTGTTGACTTTTTGATTTTTGTAAAATATATAGGCTTAAAGCATTTCCCAAAAGGGCAAAAGCCGAAACATAAATCATAAACTGATAATCGGGCATTTCCTCGGGATTGATAAAGCGACGCACAACCTCAATCATGCCAAACAGCGCCAAACTTAATTGCAAATAGCCACTGATTTTGGCCACTTTCTTTTTGCGCGAAAGCGCGGAGCCCACAGCCCAAAGACTTAATCCATAAACCATAGAATCTGCCAGCATATCTAATGAATCGGCTACCAAACCCATGGAGCGGGATATGATTCCTGTGGTCATTTCGAGAATAAAAAAGCCAAAGTTTATAGCCAAAACCCACCATAAAAGCCGACTTTGTTGCTGATTGTCTTCACGGCTCCCTTGCCATTCTATCGCTTTGGTTTCTTTAAATTTAGAACCTAAGTCAAGATCGGCCAAACGACTTTCAATCTCGGGATTTTCGTCAGAATGAACTACATAAAGTATTCGGCCTTCCAAATCGAATTCCAGCTCCTTTATTTCGGAAAGTCCTTCCAATTTCATGCGAATCATTCCCTCTTCCGAAGGACAATCCATTTTACTGATATGATAGGTAGATTTTAACATATTATTTCTTGCATCTAATCCGTTTCTATTAAAAGATTTATTTCTTCATAAGCCCAAGTACCAAATTAGCGTTAAACCATTAAATCTCAATATTTTCTTTGTGAACCTTTGAGCCTTCTTTGTGATTCTTTGTGGTATAGCCTTATTTCAATTACATAGATTATTACACAGAGTTGCTCAAAGAAGCACAAAGTGACACAAAGAATAAAAAAGAGTCATCGTAAATTTTTATTATTATTGTATTTCATCATACTGATAAGCAACTATTTCTTTTTTAGCACCACATTAAGTGGAATAAACACCCCCACTTTTAGCCCAAGGCTGAATTTATCGGTTGGCGTAAAGAAAAAAGCAAACACATTTCCAATCTTACTCAGTTTGATATTGGGTCCAGTTTGTACAAAAGACTTATTGTTGGTAAGATTGTACTCGGCAGCTAGCACCCAGGAAACAGGCACTTTATGCTCGAAACCAATAAACCAATATTCGTTGAAATTATAGATAGCATTTACCGCTGCGGTATATCCGATGGAAGTGTAAAATCGTTTATGAAACAACATTCCCAACTCGCCATGAAGCAATACTTTTTCGTTTACTCCTCCTGCTAAATCGTAGATTAATAAAGGATTTACCCGAACACCTGTAATGATTCGATATTTTTCAGGCGTTGCTTTTTGTTCTTGTTTGTTTTGTGCGAAGCTCGATACACTAATCGATACAAATAGCGCAATGATAAAAAGGTATATGATTTTTTTCATGAAAATAACTTAGTTTAATTTATACTGCAAAACTAAGTCAATGGGCGTGCAACAATGTTGCAAAGACAAGCTAAAAAACTAATAAAGATTACTTTTTACAGTTAGCACAAAGGCCTCTAACCACCATATTCACACGCTCCAAACTAAAACCAAAAGGCAGGTTTACCGTAGGCACGGGAATATCTGTTAGACAAAAGGTATTTTCGCATTTGGTACAATAAAAATGTACATGCAAATCGCTGGGATTACATTCGCAGGTATCTTGACAAACAGCGTATTTAATAGAGCCCGTTCCATCATCCACTGAATGGATAATCTTTTTGTCCTCAAAGGTCTTTAAGGTGCGGTATAAAGTGGATTTATCAGCATGGGCAAACTCCTCTTCAAGTTTACTCAAACTCATTGCTGTACCTTTATCCATCAATACTTTAAGCACCAATTGTCGCATGGCAGTGGGACGAATTTCTTTGGATTCTAATTTATCATCAATGCTTTTATCCATAGAAGCTTAAGTATTTAGAAATTAAAATAAAATGCGGGAACATTAGTATTATCCTTATCCAAATTAATCGTAAATTGCACAATGGGACCTCCAATCCATGCCCAATAATCACTACGGTTTTCATAGCCTACAAAATACGATAAGGTAAGACGTGACTTTTTAGTAAGACTATAAGAACCTCCTAACATCGCTCTAAAAAACTGGAAGTCTGTTAAGGTTTTCGACCAACGATATAAACCACCACCAGCCATTGTTAATAGCAATTTATCATTCATCTGAAGATTGTAAAAAAGCACATAACGTAGCGCATTTTTAAACTCCCCTGTACTCCAAATATCGCCTTGCCACTTTACTTGGTGCACCAACTGATTCAGGTGATTTCTCCACCATAAATTCTTATAAATAAAACCTAAACCCGGACGATATTCCACTCGTCTAGGCAAAACGGAAAAACGCATATCGGGAACTATTTCAATATGATCGTTGGCATGATAGGTAGCAACTCCTTCAACGTAATACATATTAAGATCGCGGGTATCGTGATACAAACGCAATTGAAGCTCTGCGGAATAACGCCAATCACCCTTTGCCCAGGTCACTTTATTTCCCATAAAAAGTTGATGGTCAAAGTCAGCATTGGTACTATCCTGAGCTTTCAATCCCATAAAAACGAAAAACAGAAGACCGAACAACAGAATACGATTCTTATTAATACTACTCATCACTTTTTTCCTCCTTTTTTGATGCATCATATTTAAATCCAACCCACGATAAAGTTGCTATTTTCCATTTCTTACCAAACTTTCGACCCGTCATTGTAACTAAAACCGAATTATCATATTGCAGCTTATCTCCTTTGTAGATCTTTAATTTACATTTATAGGCCGCATTAAAATAGGTGCCTGACTTTACTTCAATATGATAAAAATTCACATCAGCAAACTCCAACACTAAATCATTTTTATTGTTTAAGTCTTTTAAAAAATTCGCAAAATCATTTGGTTGATACATTGCGGCATTAGCCGTATTATCGATTTCAACGGATATGCGACTCACCAAAAATCGAGGAAGGAAATATTTAAGCACCTCCTTAGGTTTTCTTGTTTGATACATTTTAACCCATGAGGAGTTCATCGCTAATATCATATTTTGCACGTCTTTCTGACTTTTATTAAGAACCGATTTTGGTTCTTCCGAAGAGCGTGAATTTGCAAAAGCTTCCAAATCCTTCCTAAGAATATTTAGTTGAGTCTTCAAACTGTCATTTTCAGATTCTAATAGATGAATTTTGCGTAGATATAAACTATTGCGGTAATCAGTTCCTTTTTTGGATTTCATTAAATCTTCATAGCTGCTACCAACCATATCAAGCGAATCGGCCAATGCCTTCATCTGCATCTCAATGCTATCTTGAACTTCCGTTGAATCATTAATAATCTCCTCTTGCGAATCATTTTTCACTTCATTCGCTCCCTGATTACATGAATTAAGCAAAAAGAATAGAAAAAATGATATAAAGAAATACTTTATTTTACTAACACCCATCACAATACATTTAAATATAAGGAAACACTAAAATACTAAAAATGTATTTACACTAACTTAGAATAATTCAGTTTCCCAAGGAAAATGCATCTT